>CAYRLT010000330.1:0-1881 GCA_964425095.1 uncultured Luteolibacter sp. | reverse complement strand
CGATCCAATGGGATTCACCTGGATTCATTCACCCTCTGTGTCCTCTGTGATTAATTCTGCTGGATTTGGCATGATTCACTCTCGGCCCTTGCGCTGGTGGAAGAGCCAATCCACAAGACCCGGATGGTTCCATGACTTGGTGTAGGCATCGTGACCGACTCCTTCGTAAAGCGTCACTCGTGCGTCAGCAGCACCAGCGGATTTCATCGCCTCGATCATGTCGGTGGCCCCCGAGACAGGCACCACCTTGTCTTGGTCGCCATGAAATACCCAAACAGGAACATCTTTGAGGCAATCCACGGTAGAGGGATCACCCGCCCCGCAGAAAACAACCACAGCGGCTGGCAGGTCGGGGTTTCGCAGGACAAAATCCCACGCGCCGTAACCACCCATGGAGGTGCCAACCACATAGATGCGGCTGCGATCGATAGGTTGCGTAACCAGCAAGGTATCGAGAATTTCCTTCAGCAGCACGATGGACTCGCTCGGTGGCCTTTTATCCAACGAATAGGAACCGTTGTTAAAAGCGACCGGCACCCACTGCATTTTTGTCTGTGGCATGACGATGAAGCAGGGGTGGTCTTTTTGAACCTCGTCCGCCGTCCAGCCAGCGACCCAAGGAACTAGGTGCTTGAAATTGTCATCCCCGCGCGATCCTGCTCCGTGCAGCGAGACAACTAGCGGGTAGGTCTTACCCGGCTCAACCTGCGAGGGCGCATACAAGCGAAAAGGCATAGTTTTCCCCTGCGGATTGGAATGCACATGGGCCGTTGTTTTCGAGGCGTAGTGGTCCTTGGATTGGGGAACAAGATCAGTGCCCGAGGCACTGAGGATTGGAAGGAACGCAAGAACCGCGAAAACACCGAGAGGCTTCTGGCTTCGACCAACTCTATTATGGAGGCAGCTCATGCAATGCGGTTTTGGCGGATTGTTTCGCGATACCAGTTGTAGCTCAGCTTCGGGGTGCGCTTCTGTGTTTCGTAATCGACGCGGATCATGCCGAAGCGCTTTGAGTAGCCATCCATCCACTCGAAGTTATCGAGCAAGCTCCATGGGAAATAACCAATGACCGGATAGCCTTCAGCCACAGCGCGGCGGACCTGCGCAAGGTAGGCGCGGAAATACATCACGCGGTCGAGATCTACGACCTCGCCGGAAGCAAGAGGCTCAACACCATCGGCCATCCCATTCTCTGTGATGAAGACGGGCAGATCGTTTTTGCCGAGCGCGTCGGTGAGCAGGCGAATGCCCCAGTAGATCGACTCGGGAACGATGTTCAGCCACGGCATGTTGCCTTTCGGGTAATTCGGAAAAGGCACGAAAACCTCGTAGCCTTTGGCATTGTCGGCAGCGCGCACATAGTCGCCCGAGTAGCAGTTGAAGCCGAGACCATCAAGCGGCTGGGCGATCAATTCCATATCACCGTCTTGGATGTCAGGCACCTCGTCGCCCATGTCGGCGAGCCACTCTTCGGGATAGCGACCCGTGAGCAGCGGAACGATAGTTCGCCCGTTGCGCTTTTCCCGCACGAACGCCTTGCGGGCCGCTTCGATGTTCTCGGAGGTTTCCACGACCGGCACGAAGCTGTGGTAGTTCTCCGCGATCGAGACGAAGCATTTTCCCGGTGAGGCCGCGCGAAGGGCCTGGCAGGCGGCTCCGTGCGCCAGCAAAGCGTGATGGAAGATCTGCGCCCGCTCTTTTGGCTTCTGCAAAATCCCACCCGGCGCGTGAATCCCAGGCTTGCCGATGTCCCAACCGATTTCAGCAAAAGTTTCAATTTCATTGAGCGTCATCCAATGCGTGATGCGGTCGCCCAGGCTCTTCGCAACCACGGATGCGTAATTGGCGAAATCCGTCACAATCTCCCGGTTCCGCCAACCG
>CAYRLT010000329.1:0-14139 GCA_964425095.1 uncultured Luteolibacter sp. | reverse complement strand
GATTTTTCAGGTTGAGATTTTGGTGCGGAAGCAGAGGCGGGAGAGGCCGGTTTGGACGGCGAGGATGCCTGTGAAATAGACGATCATGGTTAGGAAGGCATCGGTGGGCAGGGCTCCGTTTTTAAAGTAGAGGCGCTGGGTTAGATCCGCGAAGCGGTATTGCGGGGAAAACATGAGGAAGCCTTGGAGCAGCGGGTTTTCCTCGATTTTGAGCATATTATCGAGGTAGCCGACGCCGTAGAGGCCATAGAGTGTGACGAGCAGGGTGACGGTGAAGCCGGTGATGCCTCCGAAGCGGGAGGCGAGGGCGGTGGCTAGGGCGAGCAATGGGGCAATGACGAGTAGGAAGAGAGCGGTGTATTGGCCGTTGAGGATCCACCACATTGATTGTTCGACGGGATCCTGCGGGGTGGCGGCGAATTGGCAGATCAGGGCGGTAATGATCGTGAGCGGGGCGATGAAACAAAAGACTGCGAGCCAAATTTCAAAAAGTTGGCGGGTGGCAGAGACGCCGGTGGTGAGGAAATACTCGCCGATGCCAGATATGGCGTTTTTTTCGCCTTCGCGTGCGGCGGTGAAGAGTCCCCAGGTGAGGGAGCAGATCCAAAGCGTGTTCCAAGCGGCGAGGATGCGGGCGGGTTGGACGAGAAGGGGTTTCTCGGTAGCGCTGGAAATGAGCGGTAAGGCGAAGGGAAGGGCGATCACCGCAAAAGCGCAGATTGCCCAGGCTTTGCGCTGGAAAATCGTGGCGAGTGTGAGGCGAAAGAGTCTCATGGTTTAGTTGAGTTGTTTTTTGAGTTGGCTCCAAGTTTGGCCATCGGCAGCGAGATGCCGGGCGGATTTCCCTTCGATCATCACGGCGCTGGACATTTCCATCGCATCGTAGTCCGGGTGACAGCTGACGAGGCGCAGGACGTTGGCGGCAGAGTTTTTCCAGATTTCTTCAAACGCCTGGCGAGCGAAGGCATCGAGACCGCTGAAGGGTTCGTCGAGCAGGAGGATATTCCCGGAATCCGGTTTTACCGAGAACTCGGCGGTGATGAGATTGGTTTTGCGGCGGTTGCCGGTGGAAAGGCGGCCGTAGGTTTTTTTAACGTCGAGTTCGATACTTGCGGCGAGATTGAGAGCATCTTGGAGTTTTGCTTTCGGCAAAAGCATGCGAAAAATCATTTTTGGGGTGATCTCAGGATCGAAACGCAGGTCCTCGGGCAGGTATTGAGTGAAGCCATTGAGACGGAAGTTTCCGGCAACGGGTTTCAGGGTGCGGGCGAGGGTGCGCAGCAAGGTGGTTTTGCCACGACCGTTACGAGCCAGTAGGAAATGGGTGCCACCGGAGAGCGTGACCGACTGCCCGAATCTGGCGATGGGGTTGTCGTAGCCAATCTCCAGACCGGAATCGAGATGGATGGATGGGACTAGGTGAGACATCGTATGGTCTTAGGCTCAGGTGTTTTTTTAAAAAGATTCTCAAAATCATCAAGAAAAATTGAATATCAGGTTAAAAAACTCTTTTTTCAAACACCTATATCCATTTCCGCTGGCGATT
Organism: uncultured Luteolibacter sp.; assembly: GCA_964425095.1. GTDB lineage: Bacteria > Verrucomicrobiota > Verrucomicrobiia > Verrucomicrobiales > Akkermansiaceae > Luteolibacter. The sequence goes on along the minus strand of CAYRLT010000329.1, from coordinate 12,593 downwards.
TTTTTTAGCAATCTTTTTTGGCGATTTTTTTCTTAGGACTGAGTCTGGATTGACCATCGAGGCGAGGGTTGAGAGTTGGTGAATTGGAGATTGTTTGACTTTTGGGTGATGGAAAATCGGGTATTTGAGTTGGGTTGTGATTTTTTCCGGAGCTTGGGGTTTTTTCTGCGTGACGGGGGGAAGGAGGCATGTAGAACCGCCGCAGAGGATTATGGCGGGCAACTTAACTTACCAACAGGCAGGAGTGGACACGCGCAAAGCGGCCGCTCTGGTGGGCGATATTCGCACGCATGTGCGTAGAACCCAGCAAACCAGGAAACTGTGGGGGGCTTTCGGGCTCTTTGCGGCATGTTACGATCTTAGTTCCTATAGAGAGCCGGTGATGATGACCGGATGCGATGGGGTGGGGACGAAGCTGGAGCTGCTTTTGGAGTATGATTTGCTTGAAACTGCAGGCAAGGATCTGGTGGCGATGAGCGTCAACGACATCCTGACCACTGGTGGCGATCCTTTACTATTTCTCGATTACATTGGGATTGCGGCGCTACATGAGGAGAAGATCACCCGTCTGATTTCTGGGATGGCTGATTATTTGGAGGCGTGCAATTGCATTCTGGCTGGCGGCGAAACTGCTGAAATGCCGGGGATCGTGCCGACGGATGTGATTGAGCTTTCCGGATTTTGCATTGGTTGCGCGGAAAAGCCGGATCTCATTGATCCGACGACGGTGGCGGTGGGTGATGTGCTGATCGGCTATGCGTCCGATAGCATTCATGCTAACGGTTGGTCGCTGGTGCGGCGTGTTCTCTCCGAGTTTCCTGGAGAAGTTAGTTCGGATGAGCTTGCCGCGTGGTTGAAACCGACGCGTCTCTATCATGATGTGACGGGGGATTTGAAGAAATCCGGAGTCAAGCCCAAGGCGATGTCGCACATCACGGGCGGCGGGTTGCCGGAAAATCTGGAACGTTTGTTCCGCGGGATGGGTGCTGATTTGGAGATTCCGCGATGGGAGCTTGCGGGCATCGACAAACTTTTATCGCATGTGGATGCGGAAGACCGATTCCACACTTTCAACATGGGCATTGGCTGGGTGGCGATTGTCGCCGAGGCTGATGTGGATGCGGCGCTTAAAGCTGGAGCAGGAGGCCATGTGATTGGCCGAATGGTTCCAGAAGAAGGCGTCCGGGTTCGGGTGATAGGCGAGTGATGACAAGAGATAACCAAGCATGAGCGATTTCCTCAAACACGAATGCGGGATCGCCGCGGTGCGACTTCGCAAGCCGCTTGCCTATTATTACGACCGCTACGGCACCTGTCTGTGGGGGCTGAACAAGTTATTTCTGCTGATGGAAAAGCAGCACAATCGGGGGCAAGACGGCACCGGGATTGGCTGTGTGAAGCTCAACATGCCGATCGGTCAGCCATATGTTTATCGACGCCGCAGTATTGAAAAGGACGCCTTGGCCGAGATTTTCCGCAAGGAGATCAAGAATTTTTACAAAATGTCCCGCAAGGGCGTGATGGATCACAAAGATCCAGGTAGCGTGAAGCAACACTTCGATTTTGGTGGTGAAATCCTCGTGGGTCACCTCCGTTATGGCACTTCCGGCGAATTCGACGAAGGGGCCTGTCATCCCTATTTGCGGCGTAGCAACTGGCGCACGCGCACGTTGATGGTCATGGGGAATTTCAACATGACCAATGCGGCTGAGCTCAATCAAGTGCTCATCAACCGCGGTCAACATCCGGTTTTTGGGACCGATACGCAGACGGTGTTAGAAGAAATCGGCTATCATCTCGACGAAGCGCACACAGATCTTTACCGCCACCTGCGGGATTCGGGGGTTCCTGGTGCGGAAATCCCGGGTAAAATCTCCGCTGCGCTGGATGTTCCGCGTCTGGTGGCTGAGTCGGCAGCGGCTTGGGATGGTGGCTACGCGATTTGCGGAGCGATTGGCAATGGTGACATGTTTGTCATGCGTGATCCGCGCGGCATCCGGCCATGCCACATGCTCATCACCGATGAAGTGGTGGCATTTTCCTCTGAGCGTGTTCCGTTGATGACCGTATTTGAGGCGGATGCGGAAGAGGTCAAAGCGGTTGATCCCGGGTCGATGATCACGATCAAGGCGGATGGGTCGATTTCCGATACTGCTTTCGCACCGCCGCAGAAGTTTACTCCGTGTTCGTTCGAGAAAATCTATTTTTCGCGAGGTAATGATCCGCAGATCTATCGGGAGCGCAAGGCAATGGGAGCGGCGCTGGTTCCGCAGATTGTGGAAGCGATCGGTGGCGCGTTTGAGAAAACCGTTTGTTCATTTATTCCGAATACCGCGGAGACCGCCTATTACGGGCTGATGGATGGGCTTCGGTTGTATCGTCGGCAGCAGGTCCGCGCTTCCATTTTGGAAGCTGTGGAAGAGGGGGCGCTCACGCCGGAGCTGGTGGATGACTTAATTTTACGCAACTGGCCGAAGGGTGAGAAGGTGGCCCACAAGGACATCAAGATGCGGACCTTTATTTCTCAGGAAAAGGGCCGCAACCAGATGGTTTCGCACGTTTATGATATCACATATGGCATTGTGAAACCCGGTGATTTTCTGGTGGCGTTGGATGATTCAATTGTCCGCGGCACTACGCTGAAGCAATCGATTCTCAAGATTCTCGCCCGCACCAAGCCGTCGAAAATCGTCGTATGTTCGACCGCCCCGCAGATTCGGTATCCGGATTGTTATGGCTTCGATATGTCCGAGCTTGGGAAATTCATCGCCTTTCAGGCCGCCGTGGCGTTGCATCGCCGTGCCGGCCATCAATCCTTGTTAGACAAGGTTTATGATCAGTGTCAGAACGAGCTAAAGCGGCCGCCTGAAGAGCGGCGGAATTGCGTCCAGAAAGTATACGAGGCTTTCACGGATGAGGAAATTTCCGCTGAGATCAGTCGTATGGTATATCCGGAAAACATCGAGTGGAATGGTGAAGTCGAGGTGATTTTCCAGACCATTGAAAACCTGCATGCTTCGATTAAGGGGCCATGTGGAGATTGGTATTTCACCGGTAACTATCCGACTGCTGGTGGTTATTCGATGGTGAACCTTGCGTATCTTCGTTGGTTTGAGGGAGTGGGTGGAAGAAGTTACGATTTGCCGCTCTAACCGGAGCATGAAGAATTTTTTTAAAGTTCTGGGCATTCCGTCGCAGTTGGTGATTGAAGCGGAAAGTCTGAGTACCGCCTTTCGCGAGGCGGGGAAGACGGCGCATCCGGATGCCGGCGGCGGGGACGAGGAGTTTGCCCGACTGCGCGAGGCTTTTGAAAATATCTCTAGTCCGTCAAAGCGGTTGAAGCATTGGTTGGAACTTCGCGGCACTCCTGCCGAAGCCCGAGGAGCGGTGGATCCGCATTTGATGGATTTGTTTGCCGAGGTGGGTGAGGCCATTCAGCAGGCGGAATCCTTGATCCGCAGGCGCGATGAAACCAAGTCCGCCTTGGGACTGGCGCTCCTAGAGCGTGAAGCCCACCTCTGTCGGGAAGCGGTGGGAAAAGCGCTGGCGATGGTGGAACAAGCGATTGTTAGTGAGTGCGCTGGTTTTCCGGAAATGCAGCAAGCGTTGGATTTAGATGTGGATGTAGTCTCGAAATCCGCCCGTAATCTGGCATTTCTAGAAAAATGGAGAGTGGGACTGCGTGGGGTGTTCGGCAGATTGGTTTAGCCTTACAACTAACTTGGTTTTGTTGCTACGAAGCGCTGGCTTTAGCAGAATGGCGTGATGTCTGTGATTTGGGCATTTTTCACCGCAGATGCACAGAGAGAAGATGAGGTCACAGAGGGAGAATGAGATATGTTTATTGGGTTGCTGATCCGAAATCTTGCCGGCTGAAGCCAGCGTTCCATTGCATAGTCCGCATTACTCTGCATTCCACATTCCAGCGCAGGTTCTGGTGCTAAAGAGACCTATCTGCGGTTCTATCTTTCTTCTAAATCTAGTGAATGGCGGGAGGGAGGGCGGTTTCGGCTGCGTCAGGAGCTGCTTTCTGCGAAAATTCCGAAGTATGGCTCAGATACCAGATGAAGGATCCTCCGCCGACCACGACGATGAAAAGGACGACGGTGAAGAGCATTCCGAGTAAGGATTTCATGTGGGCATGATAATCGTTATTCTTCCCGGCATCCAGTGGGAAAAATGGTGATTTGTTGCGACGTTTTCGGTGTTAGAAAGAAAGATTTTAACCACTGATTGAACTGATTTTCGATGATATGCTGGAGCGCGGATTCCAATGCCTTAAAGGCAGCGGAATGAATTGCCCTCGCTGTTGGTCACGCTATGCGGGATGCGCTACGCGAGAGAATGATGGCCGCCAGAGCGGTTGGGGCATTCCGCGGTCCAATTTGCGAGCGCATCTCACTCGATTCTTGCGGCGAAGGCGCCATCAGTGTGGTCGCGGAAGGGGAGGGCGTCGCGGGTGGCGGTGAGTTTCAACTCCGGGTGATCTGCTAGAAAAGTTTCGATTTGGCCGAGGTTTTCCTCCGCTTCGATCGAACAGGTTGAATACACCAAGCGGCCGCCGGGTTTCAGGCAGGGGAGGGCATTTTCGAGGATTTTGCGTTGAGTGATGGCGATTTTATCGATGTCGGGTGCTTGCAATCTCCAGCGCACGTCCACGCGGCGGCGGATGACGCCGGTGTTGGAGCAGGGGACATCGAGCAAAATGCCATTGAAGGTGCCGTGCCACTCGGTGGGTGCGGGTTTTGTCCAATCATGGATGGCGATCGTGGCTTGTCCGGCGTGCAGGCGTTCGAGATTTTCGCGGAGGCGGGGGAGGCGTTTTTCGTTGGAGTCGGTGCAAAGCAGATTTTCAGCCGATCCGAGGGCCGCGGCGATGAGGAATGCTTTGCCGCCGGGAGCGGCGCAGGCGTCCAGGATGCGTTCGCCCGGTTGGGGTGCCAGCAGATCCACGGCATGTCGGGTGGCGGGATCTTGGATGTAGATTGCGCCGGAGGCGAGCAGCGCGCCGGGCAGCGGACCTTCGAGTCGATAGAATCCGGGTGCGCCATCGACCGGGGTTCCGGGGAGTTCGGCGGGTGTTTCGACGAGTGGGTTGACGCGGAAATAGGTGGATGCGGGGAGGTTGTTCCATTCCATCAGGGCGATGGCCTCGCGTTTGCCGAACGCGGTTTTCCAGCGGTTGGATAGCCAATCCGGGTGGGAATGGGCGACGGGAGCGGGCAGGTCGGGAATTTCTTCGAGCAGACTCTGGCGTTGAGTGATGGCGCGCCGCAGCACGGCGTTGACCAATCCGCGCACGTTGGCTTTGCCGGCTTCGACGGTTTCATTGACGGCCGCGTGGTCCGGTAAGCCGAGCAGTAAGATCTGGCAGAGTCCGACCCGCAGGACGTCGCGGGTTTCGGGGTCGATTTTTCCTTGTCGCAGAATGCTGATCCAGTGGTCGAGCAGGCGGCGGTTGCGCAGGACTCCGAAAAGGATGGCCTGCAGGAGGCCGCGATCGGACGATGAAAGCATCCGTCGGTGGGCATGTCGCTCGATTAGAGTTTCCGCGTAATCGTGACCTTTGGCCCACGCTCGGAGAGCGGAGACGGCGGCTTGGCGGACATGGAAGTTTTTGGCAGACATGAAAAGTGGATGCTTCCCGCGATCACGTAATATCAGAAGCCGGGTTGGTGTAGTATTCCTAAATGCCCGTTCGAGAAATGGACAGCACAATTCACCTAGCAGGCTCCGGGATTCTCCCCCTCCGGAGCTAGCAGGTGGTTTTTTTAATCGCCGATCTTGATGGCGCCGGGGTCCCAATCGACTTGCGGGAGCTTCATATCGAGTTTTTTCATGGTATCGAGCATGATGCGGGCGACGCAGAGATTGCGATACCACTTCCGGTCGGCCGGGACGATGAACCATGGGGCGAAACTTGTGGAGGTTTTTGCCATGACATCCTCGTAGGCGGCCATGAAGTCATCCCATCGGGCGCGGTCCGCTAGATCATCGGGGTTGAATTTCCAGTGTTTTGCCGGGTTTTTCAAGCGGGTTTCGAGTCGGCGTTTTTGTTCATCTTTGGAAATGTGCAGGAAGATTTTAACGATGGTTGTTCCTTCTTCGGCGAGCATCCGTTCGAATTCGACGACATGCCGCTGGCGGCGTTTCCAGACTTCATCGGGAAACAACTTTTTCACCCGTACGGCGATGATGTCTTCGTAATGGCTGCGATTGAAAATCACCAGTTGCCCAAGATGCGGGACCTTGGAATGCACGCGCCAGAGGAAATCGTAGGATAATTCCTCCTCGCTGGGTTTTTTGAACGAACGGACATGGATGCCCTGCGGATCGATATGTGAGAAAACGTGCTTGATGCAGCCATCCTTACCGCCCGTATCCATGGCCTGCATCACGACCAGAATCCGATGTTTGTTCTGGGCGTAGAGGATTTTTTGCAAATCTTGTAATTGGTCCTGTAGGATTTTGAATTGCGGCTCGAAGTCGGACTTGTTTTCGCCATTGAACAACGATTTTTCGCCGCTATTGAACTTCGAGAAATCGATCTCGCTGCCGGGTTTTACCCAATATCGTTCCAAGGCTCCAGTGACTGGCATGCGTGAGTTATTCGCGGCATCACGCGCTTGGCAAGTTCCGTCTTGTTTTACGCATCTTCGTCACATTTTCGGGATTGAATGATCGGTCGTTCCGCGTTGTTCTCTCCCGATGCCAAATGCCCGGAGATCAGCCAGCCAGCCGCCCGCTCGCGAATCCCTTACCACCGCCCTGCACATCGGTGCCAGTTCGGTTTCGATGATGGTGGCTGAACGGGCGCAGGATGGGACGCTGACGCCGATTGATTTTCTGGAAAAACCGGCCCCACTCGCGCGCGATATTTTTCGATTTGGCGACGTCAGTCTCGCGACGACGGAGCGGGTAGTTTCGATCATCAAGGGTTACCAGAAAGCTCTTGCCGAGCTGGGGATTGATCCTCACGAGGTCACCCGTGCGGCATCCACCAATATCCTCAGCGAGGCTAGCAACCATGAGGCATTCATGAACCGCATCCGCGTGGCCTGTGGATTGCGGGTTGGAATCATCGACGATGGTGAGATGACGCGTCTGATCTATTTGAAGACGCGCCGCCGCCTGCGCGACATGCCGGCGATGCGGAAAGATATCACACTCGTCGTTCACGTGGGGCCGGGAAACACCCGCGCGTTGCTGTTTAAAAACGGTCTGATCACGCGCTACACGAGCTACCGTCTCGGCACCCATCGCACTCGTGAAGCTGTGGAAGGCTCTCACGCAGAAGGGCAGGCGCTGCTTCGCGTCATTCGGGAACATGCTTTCGGGAATCTTGCGCAAATCCGTTTTGATTATTCCGACGTTACCATCGACGGCTTGGTCATCATCGGCAGTGAAGTTCAATCTGTGGCGGAATCTTTGATTAAATCCGGCAGTTCCTGTTCGCTGAAAACCTTGCGTCAGTTCACGGCGGAAGCGGCTGGGGTCAGTGACGCGGTCTTGGTCAAACGATTCCATCTCGACTACCAGACCGCCGAAGCTCTTCTTCCGGCGCTCGAGATCAACCTAGCCATCGCGGAAACTCTCAAGCTCGATCAAATCCATATTCCTGCGAGTGAATACGAGCAAGGACTTCTGCACGACCTGCTTGTCTCACGTGATCTAACGGGGGCTTTTGCGGATGAGGTATTGCGGTCGGCTCGTATCCTCGCCGGGCGTTATCAATCCGATCCGAGCCATGGTGAGCATGTCAGGAACCTCTGTGCGAAATTTTTCGACGAATTGGCGGACCTTCATCAACTCACTCCGCATGATGCGTTGCTGCTGCATGTGGCAGCCATTCTGCATGAAGTCGGCACTTACGTCAGCCCGCGCGCCCACCACAAACATTCCGAATATCTCATTTTGAATTCCGAGGTTTTCGGGCTTGACCGGCTGGATGTCACGATCGTCGCCTTGGTGGCGCGCTATCACCGTCATTCCGGTCCGGTGCTTGATCACCCGAGCTATGCGGCCCTCAGTACTGAAGACCGCATCCGTGTTTGCAAACTCGCCGCCTTGCTCCGTGTGGCGGATGCCTTGGAACGCACTCATGCCCAGCGGGTCTCGCAAATCGAAATCCGTCGTGAATCCGGCAAACTCCGACTGCGTCTCCCGGGTCTCGCCGATGCCGCCGTGGAACGCCTAGCAATGGCCTCGAAAGCCGATCTTTTTGAACAGGTTTTCGGTCTTGCCGTTGTCATTGATGAAGACAGCTAGAGAAATGATGAATTTTGGATTTTGAATTTTTAATTCAAGATTCGGATATTTTCTCTTAAAATTTAAAATTTATAATCTAAAATTCGCTTATGTCCGCTCCCTATCTGAATCGTGAACTTTCATGGATCGAGTTCAATCAACGCGTTCTCAACGAAGCGCTGCGCGACGATGTGCCATTGCTTGAGCGCGTCAAATTTCTCGCGATCACCGCATCCAATCTCGACGAGTTTTTCCAAGTCCGAATTGGCGGGCTCATGGCGATGCGGCGCAGCGGGCTGAAGTCCGCTGATCCCTCGGGGCTCACACCCGTCCGGAATCTCGCTGCTTTGCGCCAGCGTATTCTTGCCATGACGGCGGACCAATACACGCTCTTCAGGGAGACGTTGATTCCATTGCTGGAAAAATCCGGAATTCGGCTGCTGCATCCTCGTGATCTAACGGTCGAGCAATCCGCGCAGGTGTCCGCCACTTTCGAGGATCTCATCTATCCGTTGCTCACGCCTCTTGCCGTGGACGCGGGGGAGTCGCCGCCGATGGTTCCGGCTCTTCAAGTGATCGTCGCCTGCCGCTTGCGGGATCCCGAAACGCAGACCAACCGTTACGCGTTGATTCCTATTCCTGAGAGTCTGGGACGCCGCGTGCCGGTTTCTGCTGGTGCGGATTCTCATGCGTTTCTTCTGATTGAGGATTTGGTCGCGGCTCACGCGGCGCGGTTTTTTCCGGGGGAAAACATCGCCGCTACCACAGCCTTCCGCGTGACGCGCAATGGTGACATTGTGGTGCAGGATGAGGACGCCACCGACCTCGCCGATGAGATGGAGGATGTTCTCACTGCCCGCCGTTTCTCGGATACGGTGCGGCTTGAACTCCGTGCTGATGCGCCGCGCGATCTGGCCCGCATGATTCAGGAGGTCACTGCGACCGGGCCGCGGGAAGTGTATCGGGTTGACGGTCCTCCCGGCCTGGCCTCGTTCATGGAGTTGGCTTTTCTAGCAGATTTTGACCACCTGCGTGATGCCGATTGGTTTGGGCAAACCTCGCCGTCCATTGCGCCTGGGGCATCAATGTTTGAAACGATCACGGCGGGTGATGTGATGTTGTTTCACCCATATGAATCCTTTGAGCCGGTGCTGCGCTTCATTGAAGAAGCGGCGGGCGATCCGGATGTCATTGCGATCAAACAGGTGCTCTATCGGACTGCTAAAAAATCCCGAATCATTGATGCGCTTATTACGGCTGCGGAAAACGGCAAACATGTCACGGTGCTCGTCGAGCTTAAGGCCCGCTTTGATGAGGCGCGCAATTTGGATCGAGCGGATGAGCTCCAGCGTGCAGGAGCGCAGATTGTCTATGGGGTTAAAGGTCTCAAAACCCACGCTAAGATCTGCATGATCATCCGCCGTGAGTCGGGGCATTTGCGGCGCTATGTTCATCTAGGCACCGGGAACTACAACGAGTCGACTTCCCGGCTTTACACGGATCTTTCCTATCTCACGTGCAAACCGGAGTATGGGAATGACGCATCGCTATTCTTCAATGCGGTATCCGGGCGCTCGAAGTTGTTGCGCTTCCAGCGCTTGATTCCGGCCCCCACCTTGATGAAGGTGACTTTGTTGGACCTCATCAGCGGCGAGGCGGAGCGTGCGAAACAAGGGTTTCCCGCCCGCATCATCGCCAAGGTCAATTCCTTGCAGGATCCGGAGATCATCAACGCGCTTTACAAGGCCTCGCGTGCCGGTGTGGAAATCAAACTCAACGTCCGGGGGATTTGCTGTCTCAAGCCTGGCGATGCGCGTCACTCGAAAAACATCGAGGTGATCTCGGTGATTGATCGTTTTCTTGAACACGCCCGGTTGTTTTATTTCCATCAGGGTGGTGATTCCAAGATCTACATTTCCTCGGCGGATTGGATGACGCGCAATCTTGAAAAGCGGGTTGAGCTCATGATTCCGATCGAGGAGGCCTCATTGAAGCGTCGTCTTGTCCGCATATTGGATGCCTATTTCCAAGACAACACCCAGGCCTCGCGCTTGCTTCCGGATGGTACGTCACAACGCATTGTTCGGGCCAAAGGCCAGAAAGCATTCCGCGCCCAGGAACATTTCTATCAGCAGGCGAGAAAAACCGCCAAGGCGCTTGAGCACGAACGTGCGATGACCTTCGAGCCGCACGTTCCTGCGGAGTAGCGCCGGATTAAATTTCGTGGACCGGGAGATTTGTGACTTCGTCGCGGACTTTTTCGGCGAGAGGCGTGGATAGATAGCGCTCGGTGGACGAGCAACCGATGGTGACGATGCGCTTGCCTTTGAATTCCGGGCGTTTCGCGATTTGCATGGCGGCCCAGACGTTGGCGCCGGTGGAGATGCCGGCTGGCAATCCTTCCTGCTGCGCAAGTGCTTGGGCGGTGGCGAAAGCATCCTCATTGCTCACTTGGATGACTTCGTCGATGATGGCGACGTTGAGATTTCCCGGGATGAATCCGGCACCGATGCCTTGAATCATGTGCGGCCCGGGAGCACCGCCGGAAATCACCGGGCTGGCGGCGGGTTCCACGGCGAAGGCTTTCATGGCGCAGCGCGATTTGAGAACTTCGGAAACTCCGGTGAGAGTGCCGCCGGTGCCGACTCCGGCGACGAATGCGTCGATTTGGCCATCGGTGTCACGCCAGATTTCTTCGGCGGTCGTTTCGCGGTGGATCTGGGGATTTGCGGGGTTATCGAATTGCCCTGGGCCAAATGCGCCGGGGGTTTCCGCGAGGAGTTTTTTGGCCATGGCGATGGCTCCGTTCATGCCGCGGGCGCGCGGGGTGAGCACGATTTCCGCGCCGAGCAGGCGGAGGAGGACACGGCGTTCGATCGACATGCTTTCGGGCATAGTGAGGATGCAGCGATAGCCTTTGGCGCGGGCGATGAAAGCGAGGGCGATGCCGGTATTTCCGGAGGTCGGTTCGATGATGAGGCCGCCGGGTTTGAGCGAGCCATCTTTTTCCGCTGCCTCGATCATCGCTTTGCCGATGCGATCCTTGACGCTGAAGAGCGGATTAAAAAACTCCGCCTTCACACAGATCTCGGCATCAAGGCCAGCGGTGACGTGATTGAGGCGGATGAGCGGTGTGTTGCCGACAGTCGCGGCCATGTTTTCAGCGATATTCATGGTGATTTGTAGATTTCAGGTTCTTTGACAAAAATGGTTCTGGAAGGAAATTCTCTAGCTGCGAGGACTGGCAAACTAAATCCGCCACAGGGCAGTCTGTCATTCAAAAAATCATTTTGCAGCATCTCGAGCGACGAGGGATGCGTCCTCTTCATGCGAAAGAATTTGCAGCAAGACATCCACGCCACTTTTGCTCCCGACTGCTTTTAGCACGCTGCGGATTGCCGACGCCGTGTGGCCTTCCATCCCAATGAGCATCGCGACATCCCGTTTCACCAGCACGAGTTTTATGCGCAAAACCCCGGGTGAGATTTCCATGACTTTGATTTGCGCATGGGATGGTTCGTCGATGAGATTGACCGCAACGTATTGGAGAAAGTTTTTCAGGTGATCAATGAGCGCTTGGGTTTCGGGGGCTGGCTTTTTTTTCTTAGCTCGTTTTTTAGGATTTGGTGGCGCGGGTGGGACCACGGTCGGAGTGGATGCTTTAAAATCCCAGTCCAGCACTTTGTAATTGGCGACCCGTTTGATGCCGCCGATTACATCGATCTCGATGTTGGCGGTTTTTTTAACTACGGGGATGACGTTTTTAAAATCCCAATTCAATACACGGATATTGCCCAAGCGCCTCAGTGAATCGCCGATTTCAAGTTCTTTGATGTCTGTGTTCAGCAACTCCGCGAAATTCCATTCGGCAACTTGGGTTTCCTCAAGTTGCTCGGGCGACTCGGTGGTTTTTGACCGACGCTTCGGCATAAAGTTCAGTGAACTTCTAAACACAATTGCTACGAGATTACAAGCTTCCTTTCCAGGGCGCTTTAGATTTGGAAATCGGCCGATGTTGAATCGAGATGGAGTCCGCATTCGTATTTCTCTCCATTGAAGCGGGATGCTTCGGCTTCCTCCTTGGTGGATGGGCGGGTGCTGTGCCAGTCGCCCATGGTGACGTAGCCTTTTTCGGCGAGCGGGTGTGGCGGCAAGTCATGCTGGTGCATGTAAATTTCCACCTGAGCGTCCGCCCAATCGAGAATCGGATAGACTTTGAGGGTTTTTTTCTGGCGCTCGGCGAAGCTGCGTGAGGCGCGCGTCTGTGAGTGGCTGCGGCGCAGGCCGCTGATCCAGACGTCCGAGCCGAGATCGGTGAGGGCGCGGTTCATCGGCTCGATTTTGGT
>CAYRLT010000328.1:0-1900 GCA_964425095.1 uncultured Luteolibacter sp. | reverse complement strand
ATGGTCGGGCACGGGAGTTTCTCGCCTCGCGGACCGATGACGGCGACTTGCTCTGCATGACCTGGCCGTCCTTGATGGCCTATCTTCGCATCTCCACGCATCCCTCCATCTTCCACGCACCGCTCACGCCCTCGGACGCATGGGAAAACATCCGCACCCTTCTCGATCTCCCGCGCTGCCGTGTGATCAACGAGGAGGAGACCTTTCCGATGGACTATGCGGACGCGACCCAAGGCATCGTCGTCCGTGGAAACCTTGTGCCGGATGCCCACATCGCCACCATCCTCCGCCAACACGGGGTGAACCGCATCTACACGGCGGACACCGATTTCCTTAAATTCAGGTTTCTTGAAGTGATCAATCCGCTGGAATCCATGGGATGACGCACATCCCAATGGCCTCGCGCGAGCCACCGACTGCGCCTTCCGCATCGGCCAGAAACGCAACGTGCCCGTCCACAAATTCATCACCTCCGGCACACTCGAGGAAAAGATCGACGCCCTCATCACCGAAAAACAAGACACCGCCGACGCCATTCTAACCGGTGGAGCCGGAGGTGTGAGGTCGCCGCAGCGGAGGAAGGATTCGACGGGGTGAGTGGCGGCGGGGTGGAGCGGGCCGAGGGATTGGCGGTATTTGCCTTCGTAGTTGGAGCGATCATTCATACGGAGCGAGGATTTTCAGATGGCCGTCATAAGCGTAGAGACGGCCGTATCTGCCTCCGGTGATTTCCCTGACCATCCCGATTTTTGCCAGTTTGGCAAGTGATGTGGCGGTCGTGGTCGGTGCAAGCTCCGTGGCCAAGGAAAGGGTGGCGATGGATGTGATCGGTTGCGCCCTCATTTGCTCATGGATGCGTACGCACGAACGGGCAGGCGGCTGCGGAAAAATAGAGCGTGCGGGCCGCCGCGCCGGCAGGAAATTTCATCAACAGGAAAGTCGCAGCGGCGACGCTGCCAGCGATGAAGATGGAAGCCTTGGTATCGCTGACCTGAATGTAGTAGTTCAGCACGTCGTTCACACCTTTGGCCATGCTCGTGAGCGATCCGTCGGAATCCGGAGGAAGTGCGCGCGGCACAAGATTCGCCCCCGTGGAAACCGGTGGGCGCCTGGAGGTGCGGAAGAAAAGGAGACTGGACATGGCAGGATGCGTGTCAGGTGGCCTGAAGTCAGGCACGGAGCATCCATGCCGCCTTTTCGTGATTCCGCATGAGTCCGATGTTAGGTTTCATGGTTCCTGGCCAAGGGCCTTCAGTTTGGTTTCGAGTTCGGCGATGCGCTGGCGCAAGGTAGCAGCGGCGTGCTCGACCTCCGCGGCGTTGTAGCGCGGGGTGATGAACTTCAGGCAGTTCCAGTCATAGCTGAGGATGTCGATGATGAAGACCCGCTCGACCTTCGCGCCGTGTCCGCCGGGCGGGACGACTTTCTCGACGAGCTCGGGATGTTCGCGGGCATCGAACACCTTGGCGTGACCGAGGATTTTCACCCGCTCGCGTTGCGGGTAGTCCATCATGAAAAGCGCGACGCGGTCTTGTTTTGAAATGCTGCCGACGCTGATCATTTGGCGGTTCCCGCCGTAGTCGGCGAAGCCGATCTGTTGCGGTCCGAGCACGCGGACGAAGCCGTGCGGGCCGCCGCGATGCTGGACATACGGCCAATCGTTCTCGGTGATGGTCGCCATGTAGAAACTGTCGCGGGTCTCGATGAACTCGATTTCCTGGTCTCGCAGGGCATCGGTTTCCGGCGCGTCGGCGAAGGACGGATAGGTCTTGCCGTAGTAGTGCTTCTCCGCTTCAAGGACGGCGGGCGTGAGGACGGTCTGCATGAATTTGTCGGCCATGATCTTAGGTGTGTTAGTTGCGGGATTGCGATTTCCTGACCTCGCCAACTGCTTTCACGG
>CAYRLT010000327.1:0-5252 GCA_964425095.1 uncultured Luteolibacter sp. | reverse complement strand
CTTAACTGAGAGTGGAAAAAGCGGGCTGGTGCTAATCTGAAATCCCTGCCACTCGGTAGGGTGTATGAACAAACAAACACCAGCCCGGGCCAATGTGGTCGCCCTCAAACAAATTCTCAACCTCATTCCTCGCGGATTGATTAACCGTCACGCCCGCGAAACCGGCGTGGATGCTCAGGCCCGCACGTTTAGTGTGCTGAGCCATCTCTCGGCGATGCTCTTCGCCCAACTCTCCCACGCGATGGGACTCAACGATGTTTGTGACTGGCTGCGTCTTAAAACTCCCGTCCTCGCGCGTTTCGGCGTCACCCCTCCCGCCCGCAACACCCTTTTTCTGAGCGATTTCATGCCCTCCCACTGCATTGAGTTGGCCCAACCAAAGCGGCAACATTCCGACCATTCGCTTGCCGCAGGGCGGCTCCATGCGCAGCCAGCAGTGTTTGAGAACGGCTCGAACTTGCTCCCCATCGATCTGCGGCGCTCTATCGGCTGAGCTTGTCCCGGAGTTTCTTCATTGGACATGAGTGCTGGAGGGATCGGATGATCCGGGCATTCAAGGATACTGTTCATCTTGTGTTCACACGATGCGCGGCTTGGTCTGTTGGAAACGAAATGCGGGGGTATCAATCAGTTGCATCAGGGCTTTGGCGGGAAAATCCCCAGGCGATGGGCGATGTTGATGGCGGCGGGCGCGTTGTGGACCTGGAGCTTCTCGTAGATGCGCTGGACGTGGGAATCGACGGTCGGGTATGTGATGCCGAGGCGATCGGCGATTTCCTTTTTGACCAGTCCCTCGCCGAGTAGGGTTAAAGTTTCCAACTCGCGATCGGAGAGCAATCCCTCCGCTTTTGCTGTTGGGAGGCGGGTCTGGAGGGTTTTAAGGAGAAACTTGGCCACGCGGGGATCAAGCGAAGCGCCGCCGTCGATCACGGTCCGGATGCCTTCCTTGATCTGGACGATAGTGGATGACTTCAACAGGTAGCCCGCCGCACCGAGTGTGATGGCACGCAGCACGTCGGCCTCACAGTCGGACTGGGTCAGCACGATCACCTTTGTCTGAGGGGCGGAGTTGGTGAAGAGCGGCAGGGCGTCAAGGCCACCCATGCCGGGAAGGCGGAGGTCCAAAAGAATGACGTCCGGGCTAGCCGGCACCGAGCCATCTCGCAGACTGCGCAACGCGATTTCCGCAGTGCCGAACTCGCTGCTCAGATCGATGGTGGCATCTCGGGAAAGGGCGAGGCGGATCACCTTGCGGAATTCCGGATTATCTTCGACGAGCATGACTTTGATTGGGTCGTTCATTTGAGGATGCCGAATTTGCGGGATTTGAGTTTGAGGACAATGCGGGTGCCACCGGCTTCGGGTTGTCCCACCGAGAGGACTGCGCCGAGCAGGCGAGCCCGACGTTTGAGTGAAGGTGGTGGTCTGCTCGCGATCCCACAACCGTTATCAGAGATTGTTAGAACTGTTTCGCCGGGGTTCGCGACCAGTTGCATGGTCGCTTCCGTGGCACCGGAGTGGCGGATGATGTTGATGAGAGCTTCCTTGTGAAACAGATAGAGATCGATGCGTGTTCGGCGGGGCAGGCGGCCCAGGATTTCCTCGCCTTCGAAAGTGATTGAGCAATCCAGATCAGCCAGCAGACGACGGGAGTCGCGGCGCATTTCCGCCACTAGATCCTCGCAAATGCCCTTGGCGAGGATCATGTGAGCGCAGTTCCGTGCGGCGGACCCGGTGCTCTCGGTCAGGCTGCGGATGCGATCGAGGGTGTCCATCAGTTCCTCGCGCGAATCCACGGTATCCTTGGCAAGATCGCCTAGCAGGCCGATGGCGTGGAGATTGGCGCCGAGCTCGTCATGCAAATTCGCGGCGATCCTCTCGCGAATATTCGCCTCCTGGCGGCGGGCGCGAAAGTGATAGTAAAACAGGAGGAACGCGATGCCACCGGCGAGCAGTGCGGCGAGACGGAACATCCAGGTCAGCACGGTCCGCTGGCGTGCGTGTTTTCTGGATAACTCCGCGACCACGAGCGGGCGGGCGGTTTCCAGATCATGGCGACGGGCGAACTCGCCCAGCCATTGCCGCACCGGCAGGATGCGACCATAAAGGTTATGGCCGTCGGTCAATGTCTCGAAGCGGCGTCCGGTGCTGGCCGGACTGAAGGCGGCGCTTACCGGTTGGCCGACAGCGACGTTCCGGCCATCGGCAAGCACCTCGATTTCGGCATAGCCGATCCGGGTGCCATGCCGCCCGGATTCCTGGGATAAATAGGGTTCGAGTGCGGTCAGTCGCAGGTAGCGGCAGCCGTGTTTTCCGAAGTTCCATTCCATGATCGGCCCCAATTCGTAGATTGAAGTCGGGCTTTCCTCCATCAGAAGCTGGGCATCGGTAAAGTCGGCATTGTTCGCTCCCTCGATGCGGAAGCGATGAGGCAGGCCGTAATCGCCGGCGAAAGCTTGGGGCACCGTGTCGCTCTGGTCTACCGCATGAAGTCGGATCCCAGAAACGGGTTGTTCCCGCTGGAGATCGATATCAATCGACGGGCGGTCGCCGATGCCAATTGCACTGATAAAGGCCAGGCTCGGGTTTCCACGCCCCGAGTTCATGATGTAGGGCAGGATGCCATCGACCAGAAACGCCGAGTTCCAAGCCGGCGAGTCTCCGTCATTCGGTGAAGTGCTGATCGGCCGATGCAGCGCCAGATTTTCCCCATCGGCGAAAACCAGCATCTCGGCGAGCTGGAAGATATATTTTCCATCGAAGGCCCTGCGGGACAATCGGTCCGTCTCGATTCTCACCCAGGATGCCCGGATTCCGCCTGTCTGCACCACCAGCGGCGCAATGCGCGGCACTAGGTGGGCGGTGTCTCGAAACTCCGCCACCACCGAGCCCGTTGGATCTCCGGCGGTTCCGGCCAGAATCCTCAGATTGGCGGGAAAGGCGTCCGAGACAAAGCCCGCATTCAAGTCCCGCCACAGAGCCGGGACTAGGACGACCTCGTCGATCACGGACTCCCGACTGAGGTCCACCTGCACCCACTCCAGGTGTTCCGCATCCGTGTGGTTCCGCGACCGGAATCCGATCGGGCCAACCCCGCTGTTGAGGCTGAAATTTGCCAGGCCGGCAAGTTCGGCGTCGATTTTCCCCAACTGCCGTTGCAGATCTGTAATCGAGAGTCGATCGAGGTCTCCGCCCCATGCGCTCGTCGAGCCGCCCAAGCCGATGATGTATGCGGCGAGGTGCGCTGACAGAATGAAAGAATGTAGTGACATTGGAAGCGGATTGATCCGCCACAGACTAGTCAAAGCATCGGCTTTGCCAATCCGGATTTAATCAGCGCGAAAGACGTTTCACGCCGCGTATGCTATCGGTGAGGCAAGTGGCGCCAGCCGTCACCTGAAAACAGGGGGTCGAGAATCTGGTAAACATCTATCGGTTCTGCGGGTTGCTTTCGATCGCGATGTAGCGGGCGTGCTCGACCATGTTACCTCATTGCAAAGGACACCGAAGCCGATTCGCGCGGGTCGGCTAATTAATTCCATTGCCTCATAATAGCGGGCACCGTGGCCAATACCCGCCGCAATGAGTAAATCAAGCCTTGATGAATCCATTCCAAGAGTGCGCAGCCGTCTAGTCGACGGCTTTTGCGAGGTGACAGGCTGCAGTCGTTAGGTCGCGGCTCCAAGCGCATGGATGACGCACCCGCGCACTCGAATCCGATGGTCTTCGTTTCCAGTATCGCCAACTCGACGGCCGCCTCCCGCACAGCGATTATGGTTCTTTCGCACAGCGGGAACTCTGATCCCGGGACAGTATATGAACCCCGCTGCTCCAGTCATCCTGTGAACACATGATGGACGGCACGGGCAGGTTTTATCATATTCAAAGCCCACGTGCTTCGTAACCACTCATTTAATCCGCAGGAAATCTCCTCCTCGTTCGGGCGCATTCAGTCAAAATATCTCTCATGGTGCGCCGGGATCGCTCTTGCTGCCGCCGGGCTTTGCCACGCGGACGATTTCTCCGCGCAGCGGCAGCTCGTGGAGAATCTTGCCCGCCTCACTGAGGCTCCCGCCATGCGCGAAGCCGACGGGTTTCCCGCCGCCGGCGAAATCAAGGCGATCTATTTCGACGCGCTTGAGTGGAAGGGCAAACCCACCAAGGTCTTCGCATGGCTCGGCGTTCCGAAAAATCCATCCGGCAAAGTGCCCGGCATCGTGCTCGTCCACGGTGGCGGCGGCACGGCCTTCCAGTCATGGGTGCGGGAGTGGAACGACCGCGGCTTCGCGGCCATCTCGATCGCCGTCGAGGGGCAAACCTCCAATCACACCGAGGCGGATCCCAAGGCATGGGAGCGGCATGAATCGGGCGGCCCGGCCCGCGCAGGGATCTATGGCGATTCCAAGGAGCCACTGCGCGACCAATGGATGTATCACGCGGTTGCGGATACGGTTCTCTCCCATTCACTGCTTCGCTCGCTGCCCGGTGTGGACCCGGAAAAGATCGGCATCATGGGCATCTCATGGGGCGGCGTGATCGCCAGCACTGTCATCGGCATCGATTCCCGCTTCGCCTTCGCCATTCCCACCTATGGTTGCGGCGATCTTTCCATGACCGGAAATCAATACGGCCGCGCACTCGGCGGCAACCTTCTCTATCAGCAGGTCTGGGATCCCATCCTGCGCCTCGACCGCGCCAAGCAGCCGGTCCTCTGGTTGTCATGGCCGCAGGACCAGCACTTTCCACTCGATCGCCAGGCGGCGAGCTACCGCCGCGCGCCTGGCTCGCGCATGGTGGCGCTGCTTCCTAACATGGGCCACGGCCATGGCCCGGCACGAAAGCGGCCGGAAAGTTTTGCGTTCGCAGAAAGCGTTGTTAGGGAGAAATCTCCATGGTGCGTCCAGACCACTGCCAGCGCGGATGGCAAGACCTTCCGCGTCTCCTTCACCTCATCCAAACCGCTTGATCGCGCCACGTTGGTCTCCACCACAGGTTCCGGCATCACCGGATCGCGGACCTGGCTGGAGTCGCCCGCCAAGCTCGAAGAAAAAGGCGGACGCTGGCACGCCGCCGCCACCTTGTCCGAGGGCACGACAGCCTGGTTCATCAATGTTCACAGCGGTGCGCTTGTTTCGAGTTCCGATTTTCAGGAAACCTCCGCGCATTCCCAATGAATACCCTTCAACCCACCCGACCGATGATGCCACCTCACAAACTATCCGCCTGCCTGATCGCCCTTGTATCCGCACTTC
>CAYRLT010000326.1:0-2024 GCA_964425095.1 uncultured Luteolibacter sp. | reverse complement strand
ACTAACACGCCGCCCACGGCGGGGCGGAGCTCAGGCCGGTGGATGAAGTGCTTGAAGAAATCCGCGAGTTTGTGCGAACTCAGCGCGAACAACCCTCCCACCAAGCCGAAACCGATCGCGGCAATCACAACTTTTCCAAACAACCAAAGGTCGAGATGGGCTGCAGTGGCCACCGCCACATGGTAATGGGTGTGGCCGATTCCCCATGCGGCGCATGTCCAGTCAGCCATCATGGAGGCGATGAAACACGGAATCAGTGCGTCATATTGCATCCGGCCAATCACTAACACTTCCAGAGCAAACACCGCTCCGGCGATGGGCGTGCCGAAAATCGAGCCGAAACCGGCAGCCACCCCCGCCATGAGCAGCAGGCGGACGCTCCCGGCATCGAGTTTGAGAAAGCGGGCGAAGGCGCCGGCGATGCTGCCGCCCATCTGCAAGGCGGTTCCTTCACGACCGGCCGATCCTCCGAACAAGTGGGTCGCCAGCGTGCCGATCAATACCAACGGAGCCATGCGCAGCGGCACGCCCGCACCCGGTTGGTGGATTTCATCGATGAGCAGGTTGTTTCCCGCCGCCGAGGATTTCCCATGTCGATGGTAAAGCCAGCCGACGGCCAGGCCGCTGAGCGGTAGCAACCACAGCAGCCACGGATTTGAAAACCGAACGCGCGTGAGTGCATCCAGACTCCACAGGAAAAAGGCCGACGCTGAACCGATCGCCACCGCCATCGGGATGAGCACCGCCAGCCATTTTGCAGCGGCAAGGAGTTGGAGCGGGCGGGAGATCATCGGGTGGAGGGATGAATGATGGCCGACCTCTCAAAAATGGGAATGAGCATTTTTTTGAGGAGCGTCGAATCTTACGGAGCCCTGGCTGAAGCCCAATGCCTTTGAGGATTCGGTCCCAGACAGCGCAAATGAAAAGCGAAGCGCCCAAGGAGCAGCGGAATCCGTCCGCAGATGCCCATGAAAAGTCAATGAGGTGAGCGGAGCGCTTTTCATTGTCACCGCATGGGCTGGGCGATACGGAGAACGCCCCTTGGGTGCTTGGCACCCGGGCGAGAGCCCTTAAAGGCATTTGGCCTGAGCCGTTGCGAAAGGAAGGAGGGGCAATCGCTGGAAACTAATGGCGATTATTGGCCAGGCTTCACCTTTTTGGGCGCAGGTGCGGCGGGTGGTGCGCTAGGCGCGGGGGCAAGGGCAGCGTCCTTTTTCTCGGGGGCTTTACCGGATTTCATAGTCTCCAGTTCTTTGAGGGCCGCCACGCGTTGTTTTTCATCGAATTTTGTGGCGATTTCGGTGACAAGCGCATCGGCTTCCTTTTGGCCACGTTCGGCGGCGAGGGTAGCAAGAGCCCATGCCTTGACGGGATCCGATTTGGTGCCGACACCTTGGTAAACCAAACGAGCGAGGGCGAGGGTGGCGGGACCGTGGCCTTGGTTCGCTGCGAGGGCATAAAGCTGTCCGGCATTTTCAATATTCCGGGGCAAGCCGGTGATACCGCGCTCATAAACGGTGGCGAGATTGTTCTGAGCTTGGGCGTTTCCGCCTTGGGCGGCGCGGGTCAACCAAGCGATGCCAGCCGAGGTATCGGCGACGCCCAGTTTTCCGGAGAGATAAAGAAGACCGATTTCATTCTGAGCTTCGGGCAGGTTGCCATTGGCGGCGGCGAGCAAATAGCCATAGCCACCGAGGAGATTTGCGACTTCCGGTTTTTCCGCAGCGAGCAATTGCGCGGCGATGCGAAAATTGGCGATCGGATTCCCGGCTTCGGCGGCTTTGCGCAGCAGCGCAATGCCGCGATCGGCGTCTTTTTCGACGCTTTTCCCTTCAAGGTAGAAATCCGCCGTCCGCAACATGCAATCGATTTGGCCGGCATCCTTGCCACGTTCGTATTCGGAGAGGGCGGCTTTGAGGTCTTTTTTGACGTTTTCCTCGTAATCACCAAGGGCGAGATAGGCCGAGTATTCCTTCCCGTCTTTGGTCCGCACGACCACTTTCGACGGCTGCTTGGCCGGGAAC
>CAYRLT010000325.1:0-7590 GCA_964425095.1 uncultured Luteolibacter sp. | reverse complement strand
GGTGGCGGCCATTGGCACGATGCTTTCGATTATCGGGATCTTCGCCGTTTATGTCAAAAAAGGTGCTTCGCAAAAAGATTTGCTCAATGCTCTGGGCCGCGGTGTCAATCTCAGTTCGTTGCTGATTTTCATCGCCTCATTTTTCATCCTGAAAGCGCTTGATCTTCCAAATTATACCGGCATTTGGGGTGCTATTGTTGTGGGTCTTATTACCGGAATCGTCATTGGCAAGGCCACCGAGTATTTCACCTCGCAGGAGTATAAGCCTACCAGGAATATTGCGGAAAGCGCCGCTACCGGCCCTGCTACCGTGATCATTTCCGGTCTTGGAACGGGCATGCTATCCACCGTAGTGCCTGTGACGGCGGTTGTTGTCGGCACGACGCTGGCCTATTGTTTTGCGGCTGGAGACTGGCACTTCTCGTCGGACAACATCGGCATGGGGCTTTACGGCATCGGCATCGCCGCTGTCGGGATGCTTTCCACCTTGGGCATCACTCTCGCCACAGACGCTTACGGCCCGATCGCCGACAACGCGGGTGGCAACGCCGAAATGGCTGGTCTTCCACCGGAAGTGCGGCGTCGGACGGATGCGCTTGATTCGTTAGGCAATACGACGGCGGCGACCGGCAAGGGATTCGCCATTGGCTCCGCCGCGCTGACGGCGCTCGCCCTGCTCGCTTCCTATGTGGAGGAGCTCAAGATGGCGATGCTTCATGCCGGGCAGACTACGATGGAAGTGGCCAATGTGGAGGTGCCTATTATCAGCGCGACGCTGACTCAGTTCATGACGCATTTCGAAGTTCATCTGCTCAATCCGAAGGTGATACTCGGGGTTTTCGTCGGCTCGATGATGTCCTTTGTCTTTTGTGGGCTTACCATCAATGCGGTTGGCCGCGCGGCCCAAAGCATGGTGGAGGAAGTGCGCCGTCAGTTTAAGGAGAAACCCGGAATTCTCAAAGGTGAGGACAAGCCGGATTACGCGCGTTGCGTCGCGATTTCGACCGTTGGTGCCCAGCGTGAAATGATCTTGCCCTCCATGTTGGCCGTGCTGGTTCCCATTGGAGTTGGTTTGATTTTCGGAGTTCCTGGTGTCTTCGGTCTTCTCAGCGGTGGCCTTGCCACAGGTTTCGTGCTCGCCGTCTTCATGGCCAACTCTGGTGGTGCGTGGGATAACGCCAAGAAATACGTCGAAGAAGGCCATCTCGGCGGCAAAGGTTCGCCAGCCCACAAGGCGACCGTGATCGGTGATACGATCGGCGATCCTTTCAAGGATACTGCCGGCCCCAGCTTGAACATTCTGATTAAGCTGATGAGCATGGTATCGATCGTCACAGCCGGTGTGAATATTGCTTTCACCCTGTTTTGAGGCGTGCGTGATTCGGGAGATCCACCTTTGAGTTGTCACACTGTTTTCGAAGTGCAAAGTGCCGCTTGAATCTTGTGGATCCTCCCGTCAATGTCCGCCGCGTGATACCCAACGTCCTCGCTGAACGCTACGCTTCGCCCGCCCTTCAAGCCATTTGGTCCGCCGAGGGGCGGATTGTGCTCGAACGTGAATTCTGGATTGCCGTGATGAAGGCCCAGCGCGATCTGGGTCTTGATATTCCCGCGGAGGCGATTGCGGCCTATGAGCGAGTGAAGGACCAGGTGGATGCCGCTTCGATCATGGCGCGGGAAAGAATTACCCGCCACGATGTCAAAGCGCGGATCGAGGAGTTCAATGAACTCGCCGGCCATGAGCAAGTTCACAAGGGGATGACGTCGCGTGATCTCACGGAGAATGTGGAGCAGCTACAGGTTTATCGTTCGCTGCTCATTGTGCGGGATAAAACCATCGCTTCATTGGCTCGGATGCGCGCTCGTTCCGAGGAGTGGAGTGATCTTGTGCTTACTGCCCGAACGCACAACGTGGCGGCTCAGCCGACGACGCTTGGCAAGCGGGTGGCGATGTTTGGTGAGGAGTTGCTTTCCGCACTGGAGGCGTTGGAGTCGGTGATTTCACACTATGCCGTGCGCGGGCTGAAAGGCGCGGTGGGCACGCAAATGGATCAGCTTTCGTTGTTTGAGGGCGATATGAAAAAAGTTGCGGACTTGGAACATCGAGTCGTCGGCCATCTTGGTATGCCTGCTGTCTGGACGAATGTAGGGCAGGTTTATCCGCGCTCGCTGGATTTCCGGGTGGTGGCGGCTTTGACGGATCTTTGCTCTGGCCCGTCCTCGTTGTGCAAGACCTTGCGGCTGATGGCGGGTCATGAGACGGCGAGCGAGGGATTTGCGCCAGGCCAGACGGGTTCCAGTGCGATGCCGCATAAGATGAACTCCCGCTCGTGCGAACGCGTGAATGGTTTCCATGTCATTCTCAAGGGTCACCTCGCGATGGCCGCCGGACTGGCTGGCGATCAATGGAATGAAGGGGATGTATCTTGCTCGGTGGTCCGCCGGGTGATGCTTCCCGACGCGTTTTTCACCATCGACGGGATGTTCGAAACCTTTCTAACCGTTCTTGATCAAATGGACGCCTACGAAGCGGTGATCGCGGCGGAGACGGCGCATTATCTGCCCTTCCTTATGACCACCACGATTATGATGGAAGCGGTGAAAGCCGGTGTTGGCCGTGAGTCGGCGCACAAGGCGATCAAGGAGCACGCGGTGGCCACGGTGAATGATCTCCGGGCGGGGAAAATCGACCGCAACAATCTGATAGATCGACTCGCCGATGACGATCGACTGGGCCTCTCGCGTGCGTCATTGGATGTCATTCTCGCGCGTGGTGACCGGGAATCCGGTGCGGCAAAAGCGCAGATCGCGGCCTTTGCGGAGGCGGTTGGGAAACTTCAGGCCGCGCATCCCAAGGCGGCGGCGTATGGGCCGGGATCGATCCTCTGACTATTTATCCCAAGGGCTATCGGCGGGCGCTCCGGCTGGTTTAGGCGTTGGCTCTGAAGCTGGCGCAGGGGTTGGTTCAGGAGCTGGTGCAGGGGTTGGTTCAGGAGCTGGCGCAGGGGTTGGTTCAGGAGTCGGTGCAGGAGCTGGCTCAGAGGCAAATGCATCATCTGTTTTAGGAGCCGCCGGAGGGGGGGGAGGGTTGGCGACCAATTGCTCAACGAGATCGGTTTTAAAAACCGGGACAATGATGGTGTAGGCCGTATCTCCCGGCCTGACCGAGACGTTGGTTCCGTCCAAGCGGATGAGTTTTGCAAGGCTACCAGCCGCGACGGTGATGGTGAGTCCCGACGATTCGTCGGAAAATCGGGTTTCTTCCTTGAGCGTGACTTTTTTAGGCAGTTGTTCAGGGGTCAGACTGGCGAGATAGACCCCCGTCGCGTCTGCTGTTAGGCTGCTTGTTTCCGGCGCTGAATGTATCTCAGCAGTGCTAGGCTTTGGACTGCTTCCGATGACTTGAGATCGCAGCGTTGGCTCAGTAAGATAGCCTAACATACCGGCACCGGCTGTTCCTAAAAGGATCAAAAAAAGTTTCATGTGATGTGGATACGTAGCTGTTGGAGCCTGACTTGGAAAGGATTTTAGGGGGGAATTGGTTTATTTGCCGATATTTTGCTCTAGGTGCGCGAGGGCTTTGGCGAAGCTGGCGTTGGCGAGGAAATGGCGCAAGCGGGGATCGACCGGCCCGGGCTGTGCGCTCGGCCATGCGGTGATTTCTTCCGAAACCTGTTGAAGCGCCGCCAATTGGCCGCCGGGATCGCTGTCGCGCCAGGCATGATCGGCAATGATTGCCTCGCGGCGGCGGAGGGTTTTGATCAAATCATCGGTGGTGGTCATGACGGATTGAAACACGCGTTTCAAGCCACTGCCAGCGGATAAAAAGCGCCGATGCTGATTGAAAAATGCATTGCCACGGCGGTCTTTTGGACGGCTAGATCGTTCCGGAGTCACGCTGTCGGCATGATGTCTTTTGAAAGAATCCAAGGCCCGGATTCCGTTAAGAAAACGGGTCGGAATAGTCACCAACCACACAAAAACTATGAGTTCATCAGATCGTTTCCCAAATCCGTCAGCGGGTTCATTTCCCCGTCGTTCTTTTCTCAAGACCACTCTCGCCGCAGGTGGGGCTGGCATTTTTGCCCCGCAATTACTGTTTGGAGCGCCCGGCAAGGCGGCACCAGGTGCGCGTGTGAACTTGGCCTGCTGTGGTATTGGTAATCGTGGTGCGGAAGTGATCAAGGCCTTGGATGCTACCGGGTTGGTCAACATCGTGGCGCTGTGTGATACGGACATGGGAGCCAAGCACACACAAGGCATTCTCAAGATGTTTCCCAAGGCGCGGCAGTTTCAGGATTTTCGAAAAATGTTCGACAAGATGGGCAAGGAAATCGAAGCGGTCAGCGTGGGGACGCCGGATTTCTCACATTTCCCGATCGCGATGTTGGCGATGTCCTTGGGCAAGCATGTCTATTGCGAAAAACCGATGGCCCACAGCTACCGGCAGGTTGAGCTCATGATGGCGGCCGAGAAAAAATACAAGGTGGCGGCGCAGATGGGCAACCAGGGACATTCGGAGGCCGCTTACTTTCAATTCAAAGCATGGACCGAAGCCGGGATTATCAAAAACGTCACCAAAATGCAGGCGTTCATGAACAATCCGCGCCGCTGGCATGGAAAAACATTTGCGGATTTCCTGCCGCAGGGGGCGATTCCAGATTCTCTTGATTTTGACACCTGGTTGGCAACAGCCGAGGAGCACAAATACAATGGCGGCTACATGAACGGTGAGTGGCGCTCATGGTTTGATTTCGGCAACGGTGCGCTCGGTGATTGGGGTGCGCACATTTTTGACACGGCCCATGAGTTCTTGAACTTGGGACAACCTACCGTGATCGACCCGTTGAAAATGGAAGGCCACAGCCAGTTGATCTTCCCTCAGGAGTGCACTTTGTCATTCAAATTTCCCGCCCGTGGTGAGCTGCCTCCGATGGAGTTGACTTGGTATGAAGGCCAGAACAACACGCCACCGCTTCCCTCAGATTTCGGGGCGGCCGTGGTGGATGCCAACATTCCACCGCCGAGCACCGGCAAGGTCGATACTAAGAAGCAACCTCCCGGGAAGGTTATTTATGGTGAGGGTCTGACATTCAAAGGCGGCACGCACGGCTCCGCGTTGGTCATCATCCCTCCATCCAAGGCGAAGGATATGAAGTCGAAACTGCCCGAAGTTCCGAAAAGTCCGTCCGACCACTTCAAGAATTTCATTTTGGCCTGCAAGGGTGAGGAAACCTGTCGTTCGTCCTTCGCGGTGGCGGGGCCATTGTGCAAGACGATGGCGTTGGGCGTCATCGCCCAACGTGTGAATGCCAAACTGGAATTCGACCGCGAAACGCAGCAAATCACCAATCACAAGGTCGCTAACGGTTTGTTGGCCGGAGTGACGCCCCGTGAGGACTGGCTCCAGTATTACAAGCTGTAAGCCGGGCGATTCGGATACTGGATTGGCTAATGAGTCTGCCGGTTCTGGCGGGAAATCATGACGATTGAAAAGATCAGGCAGCCGATGACGATGAAAGCGAGAAACAGAGCGCAGTAGCGTTGGGTTTCTAACGTGTCTTCAGGTTCGACGAAAACCGCCTGCTTTCCGGGTGGCGGATCAGCGGCCCATGGCAGAGGTTTTTTCAAGGCCAGGAATACATCCCGGGTTTTCGTATTGCGGTAATCGTTGCGGAAGGTTTCCGCCTCGCGAATCATCAGATCGATCCGCTCGTTGACGAAAAACGCGGATGCGGGGCGCGCCTTGCGGTCGTCGTCCGGCCAGATTTTCATGGTTTCCACTTCGAGGGCGGTGCCCGAGGACGAGATTCTGCGGATTCGGCTGACGAGATCGGCAGCTTCTTTTTTATTGTTAGCTCCGGCAGCGAGTAAGCGCCGCAGTCCTTCCTTGGCGAGATCGAAGCGGATGGCGTCCTTTTCGGAAATGGTTTGATCGACTTGGCGGGCGCGATCGATACGTCGTTGTAGTCGGATGCGCTCGATTTCAAAGGGATTGCGGACGGCTTGGGCGACGATCATTCCTTCATAGGCATAGCGAAGGGGCATGATGTGGGCGGGAACGGGCACGCCTCCGCGGTCACGGATGTTCTTGGAGTCTTCGAAGAGGCCGTGATTCATTTCCCGGTAGGGGACAAGCGCGCCGGCCAGCAGCATTTGCGGCACCAACAACAGAGGCACTGCGGTGAGGGCGGCGCGCTCGGACTTGACGACCGATGAGACCACCAAGGCCATCGCGGTGCCGGTCCATGCGGTGAGCGTCATCCATGCCCAGTGATGGGTGAGCATCCCCTCGATTTCCAGGAAGTGGTTTCCTACAATCAGATAGACCAGACACTGGAGTGCGGCCACGCATCCGAGCGCCAGGAATTTTGCGGTGACATAGGATGTGGCTCCCGGTTGGCAATTCCGCTCACGCCGTAGGATCGGGCGATCGCGCAGGATTTCCGTCGCGGAGTTCGTCAAGCCGAGGAACATGGCCACTGTCGCGCTGAGAAATAGATAGGCGGGGATGTGGAGAGCCGTGGAGAAATCATAGGATCCCTCGGGTGAGGAACGCAAGGTGATGGAGATCAATGCCGCCAGCAACGGGGCTTCCAAGCAGGTGCTGTAAATTGTGCCACGATTTCGAAACTTGGAGAACAAGGCGCGCAGGAAATGGGTGGCGAAGACCGCGATGACCGCATGCAGGCGGCGGGCGGGTTTGGGTGGCAACGGCAAGCTCTCGCCGGTTTTTGGCTCGCCCAAGCGGGAGATCGGGCCGCCGCCGGTTTGCAGGGCGGTCATCAGCATCGCGCTTTCGTAGCGTTCCTGCCAGAATGAAGAGGGAAAGCGCCGCGCAGCGCCTGTATTAGAGCCGCCGCCGATGGTGCTGAGCGGGGTTTCGAGCACATCGAATACGAAGTCCGCGCCGAGCGGGGATGCGGCGGTGACGGATGGATGTGCGATGCCGAGTTCATCGCAGGCGTTGCGGAAATAACTGACCATTCCCGCCGTCGAGCCGAAGTAGGCGAGGCGTCCGCCGCCGTCTAACAATATTACTTTATCAAACAAGCGCAGCACTGGGGCACCGGGGCGGTGGAGTGAGGCGATGACGATTTTTTCGCGTGCCAGCGAACGCAAGGTTTCGGCGACGTGTTCGGAGTCTTTGGAGGACAGACCGGAGATCGGTTCATCGAAGAGGAAAACCTCCGCCCGGCTGCCGAGATCCAAGCCCAGATTCAAGCGGCTGCGTTCGCCACCGGAGAGGATTTTCTCACCGGGCGATCCGACTTTGCGGCGGGCGATGGATTGCAGACCGAGCTCGGCGAGAATGCTGTCCACGCGTCGTTCGTGTTCCGCGAGCGAGAGGGCGGGGCGACGGATGGTGATCGCATGGCGCAGGTGTTCGCGCACGGTGAGCAGGGGATTGAGCGCTTCCTCCTGCGGCATGTGAGCGATGAAAGGGGCTAGATGTTCACGCCTCTCATAGAGCGGGATTCCGTTGAGCTTCACCTCCCCGCGTGTCGGTTTCCGTTGTCCGGAGAGTACCGCCAGCAAGGTGCTTTTGCCGCTACCGCTCGGACCGATGATGCAGAGCATTTCGCCGCG
>CAYRLT010000324.1:0-1953 GCA_964425095.1 uncultured Luteolibacter sp. | reverse complement strand
GCGAGTCGCGGCTTGTGGCGCCCGCGACAGGAAGCATCGAGGAGCAACAAATCAACCGCCGCGTCGAAATCGTCATCCGTCCGCCCGCGCCATGAGTCAGCCTCCCGAACCGCACACGCTCGAAAATTCCGCCCTCGAACTCTCCAAGAGTGCCCGTGCCGGAAACAGCGATCCGGTCATCCTCTTTAAAAACTTCCGCAAGGAGGAAGAGGAGCGCCTGCGTTCCTGGCACGATGCCGGTGGCGGCGGGCGTGAGATTGCCCGTCAGCGTTCGGACATGGTCGATATCCTGTTCCGCGAGCTTTTCGATGATGTCGTGCGCCGCGTGGCGAAAAAATCCCTCGCCGGTCGCTTGACGGTCGCGGCCTTTGGAGGCTACGGCCGCCGCGAACTCACGCCGATGAGCGATGTGGATATTCTGTTCCTACAGAATAAAAACACAGTGGACAAAGAGGTGGAGGAAGTCATCCGCCAGACGCTCGTGGCCCTCTGGGACATTGGATTCAAGGTCGGACACGCGACGCGATCGATCAGCGAGGCCGTGGAGAAATGCAACGACGATCCGATCACAAAAACCTCGATGTTGGAGTGCCGCTTCCTCGCCGGGGAACGGGAGATTTTCAACCGCTTCAAGGAGCGCTTTCAGGACGAGTGCGTGCGCGGCCATGCGGACCAATACACTGCTTGGCGCTTGGCGAACCAAGCCGAGCTGCGCGTCAAATACGGTCGCACCGTCTTCATGCAGGAGCCGAATATCAAGAGTGGCACGGGCAGCCTGCGTGATTACCAGAGTCTGCTCTGGATTTCTCAATTCAGGCTCGGGGTCAACACCACCTCCAAGCTTGTCGAGGCCAAGGTTCTTCGCGATGGCGACCGGCGCCGGCTTGAGAAAAGTTATGACTTCATGCTGCGCACCCGCGCCGCCATGCAATACCTGAACGGCCGCTCGGCCGATGTCCTCACCCTCCAGCTCCAGGGGCGGGTGGCCAATGAATTCAGCTATCCCCAGAAAAACATTCTCCGCAAGGTCGAGGCCTTCATGCGCGACTACTATGGCCATGCGCGGACGATCTACCTGGTGACCGAGGCGGCCCTGCGGAAAATGGAGGCCATTCCCGATGCCCGCCCCACAGGCATTCTCAGCCTCTTTGGCGTTCGACAGAAGCCTGAGAAACTCGATCGGTTCATCATTCGAAATGGCAAGCTCGAACCCGAGTCGCGCGAGATTTTCAACGACGACCCCTATCGGCTCATGCGGGCCTTCCACCACGCCCAGGTCCGCCAACTCGAATTCCACCCCGAGCTTGTGGATCTTATCCGCCGCCGTCTGCATCTCATCGACCGCACTTTCCAATACTCCATCGCCGCGCGGGAGACCTTCTTTGCTATTCTCTCCCGCAAAGGCGAAGTCGGGCGGACTCTGCGCCTCATGCATGATCTCGGTGTCCTGGGTCGTTACATCCCCGAGTTCGGCGCGTTGGACTGCCTCGTTCAGCACGAGTTCTTCCACCGCTACACGGCCGATGAGCACACGCTCGTCTGCATCGAGAAGCTCGATGGCGTTCTCTTTGCGGCGGAAAAAAAACTCGCCGGCTACCGGCAGATTTTTCAGAAGCTCGAAGACCCCTCGATTCTTTATCTCTCGATTTTGCTCCATGATGTCGGGAAGGCGGCCAACACGCGCCACCACGAAGAGACCGGAGCCGTGCTGGCCCACAAGGTCGCCCGTCGGCTTCAGCTCACCCCCGACCGCCGTCGTATGCTCCTGACGCTGGTGGATTCGCACTACGTCCTCTCCAAGATGGCTCAAAGCCGGAATCTGGAGGATTCAGCTACGATCGAGGAGTTCGGGCGCATCATCCGCAACAGGAAAAATCTCGATGCCCTCATGCTGCTCACGCTCGCGGACGGCATGGGCACCAGCGACCAGAATTGGTCCGATTGGAAAGAGGG
>CAYRLT010000323.1:0-13779 GCA_964425095.1 uncultured Luteolibacter sp. | reverse complement strand
CGCGGGGTCTAAAGGTCTGAATGTCTAAAAGTCGAAGGGCGGAAGAGGAAGATGGGAGATTTTAGATGTAGTCCTTGAGCCAGTTTTCGAATGCGGGGTGGTGGTTGAGATCGTATTGCCAGGTTTGGAAGCCTAGGGCGCGGCCGGTGGCGATGTTTTGCGGGAGATCGTCGATGTAGAGGGTTTCCGCCGGGATGATGGCGTGGTGGGTGATCGCGTGGTGATAGATTTGCGGGTCGGGTTTGATAAAGCCGGTTAGGAAGGACATGACGGCATCATCGAAGAGGTGAAATTCTGGGAATTCGTCATAGATCCACGGGACGTGGATGGCATTGATGTTGGAGAAGAGGATGAGGCGGTGGCCATCTGCGGAGAGTTGGCGGACGCGTTGCCACATCGGTTTATTCGGGGTGAAGATGTTGCGCCATGCGTGGTGGAATTGGTCAGGGGTGGCGTCGGATTCAAGGATTTCCAGCGCCCAGTTGGTGTAAGTGTCGACGTCGATGTTGCCGGACTCGAATTCGTCTTTGCGATCCAGGAGGCGCTGGAGACGGACGGAGGGATCCGGAGTGCCTTGTGGCAACAAGCGGGCGAGTGAGGATTCAAAATCGAAATCCAGCAGGACGCGGCCGATGTCGAAGAGGAAGGTCATGGGAGAGATAGGGGATGGTGGATAGTAGATCGGGGATCGAGGATAGGGGATCGAGGATAGGGGATGGTGGAGACAGGATCTTCAATCTACGATCTACTATCTACGATATGGTTGAGGATGAATCTGGTGGCGGCGAGGGCTCCGGAGTTGCGGCCGTGGCGGGCGAGTGCGTGTTTCATGGATCGCCAACCGTCTGCGTGATCTGCGAGGAGATCTGAAACTTGGCGTGTGAGCGCTGCGGGTGAGTCGGCGAGGGTTCCTCCGCCAATGGTTTCGAGTAGGCGGAGATTTCCCTCTTCCTGACCGGGGACCAGATGGTGGATGAGCATCGGGCAGCGGGCGGCGATGGCCTCATGCACGGTGGCTCCGCCGGCTTTGCCGACGACGAGGTGGTGTTGATTGAGAAGGCGGGGGACTTTGCGTGTCCAACCGATGATGCGGACTCGCCCGGGATAGCTGTCCTTGAGTTGCTTGGCTTGGGCATAGAGTCGCCGGACATTGCGGCCGAGAACCAGGGTGAGATGGACGGAGGGTGAGGTGTCTAGGAGGGCGGCTCCGTGAGACCGGACGAGTGAACGTTTTGCCGTGGGAAAATAGAGGATGCGGAAGGGTGCGCAGGAGTCTGTGGCGTCGATGGGGGTGAGTTCCGAAAAGACTGGGTGGACGGGAAAGCCGGTATCGATGATTTTTTCCGCGGGCAAGTCCTTGCGGATCATCGCCTCGCGGGTGACGGGATCCGTGACGAGCCACCAATCCGTGGGTGCGCGCAGCCAAGCGGCATTGATTTCGATGGAATCCGTGACCACGGTGAAAACCGGCAGTTTACCGTGAATGCCTTGGGACATCCGTTTGAGGAAATACGGGTAGAGCGGATACGTGCAGACGATGGCGTCGGGTTTGAACTCATCGATGAGTGCGCCAAGGGCGCGTTCGGGCAAGCGCAATACCGGCGAGCGGCGGCGGCTGAAATCGCAGCGGTCGGTGGATTTGTAGATCATCGCCCAGATCCGTGGAAACCGGTTGGTGACCATCCGGTAGCCACGGCTTAGGAGCGCCGTGAGCCCGGGAGCACCGAGTAGGCAGGGATCGCTGACTCGGGTGGTTGCACCGGTGGCATCAAGCGCAAGGCCCAGATTGCGGGCGGCGCTGTTGTGCCCCTCGCCGAATGCGGCGGTGACGATGAGGATGCGGGGCGAGTTGTTCATGAGGGTGTGCGAAGAGATTTAGCGCGAGACGGGCATTGCGTCGATGGACTTTTGCGTCTTTCCTTTCCACAGAAATGGCTCGCAAGGATAAATCATTGCAACTCAGGGTGATCGATGATTCCAACTTGGAACCATCGTCTGCCCTCCGGCTTGATAATTACGAAACCGAGCAACAGGAGCGGGAGTTTTCGCCGGCCGTCCGGCTTGATAATTACGAAACCGAGCAGCGGCGGGCGAAGGAATTGAAAGATACCGAAGAAATTGAACGCTTGGATTCTGCCGATGGCGATAAGATTGAACTGCGCACTCATCAGCCGGGAATCGATGTTCTGATCGAGGCCGAATCCGTGATGCTGGATGTTCTTGAGAAAGATTGGGGAGATTCATTCATCCGTCGCCAGGCGATTCCGTGGGGATGGTTTGCCCTAATTGGATCGGTGATCGCCTGGGCCGTGCTGTGGTCGCTGGCGCGTGTCGATAAAGCGGAGATCGAGGCCATACGCATTCGCACTGAAACGGCAACCGCCATCATGGAAGAGGCACGGGAGGAGCGGGAGGCGGTCGAACTCATCGATCGCATCAATAGCTCTGTTCGGGAATTTATCGGTGCGACAACGGTAGAGCATCTCATCCAACTCGTTCGCCAACCCGGGCGAGTTGCGCCATTGATGGGTCATTATTACGCGGACAAGCCGGTTAATCAGGGTCGTTTTAAAAGCATCAGAATACTGGAGCCTGCGACGCTCGGCAACCGGGGGAACTTTTGGATGGCCAGTGTGGCGCTGGACAATGGTAAAGTTCAAAGCTTGGTTCTCGAAATCGGGGAATCGGGCGAACCACGGGTTGATTGGGAAACCTTCGTTTGCTACCAGCCGATGCCATGGGATGATTATGCCCGGCAACGACCGAGCGGCGTTTCCCTTGATTTCCGGGTATATCTGGAGAAAGACAATTTTCACAATTACGAGTTTGCGAATGACGAGCACTGGGTGTGTTTCCGTCTCACGGCAATGGAGGGACAGGAATCGGTATTTGGATATGCCGAAGCGGATAGCGATGTTGCGCGCGCGTTGCTTCGTCAGTTGGAAAGAAATGATACGGACCGGGTGAGCGTGCTTTTACGGTTGGTCATTCCGGAAGGTCTGCAATCCCGGAACGGAGTGGTGATTGAAAAACTGCTTTGCCCGCGCTGGCTTTACCTTGTTCCTCCCGATTCTGGCTCTTGATACTCGGAGTTAGCGCTGTAAGAGTCACGCCGTTGAAGCACTCCGATATCCATCCCCGTTCCTTAGTCGCGCCGATTTTGCCGGTTTTTTCCGGTGTGTGCGTATTTCTGGCGTTCCAATATATCATCGCTCTGTGGCAGCTCGGCCAGTCCTCGGGAGCGATGGCCAACAAATTCAGCGCCCTCGCTCGCGATCAATATCTCGGATTTCTCGTTCGGGAAAACCTCGTGATGCTGATCGCTTACGTGGTGCTGGCGATCGCCGCCGTGATTCTCGCCCAGCCGCTGGTGGAGCTCTGGACCCGTCGTTCAAAATTTCAGCGCGGCCTGGCCATCGCCATCCGGAGTTTTGTGATAGCGGCTCTGATTCACGGGTTTTGCACGTTGAGGCTGATGCAAACCCGGCCGTATTTTCTGAATGAGGCGGAATTCGGTCATTGGTATTACAAGGCGCTCGATTTGCTGCCAGAGGCCTTGAAACCCACTGGGCTGATGCTGTTGTTTACCGTGCTGCCTTTGGGTTTTATAGGTGGTTCTCTGGCATGGCACATTCATCAGCGCGGTCGTCGCGGGTGGATGGCGTCCGCCGTCATCGTCTTGATCATCGCATCCTGTCTAGGCATCCAGCAAGCGTCCACCAGCGGTCCGCCTCCACAAGTATCCAGCACGGCGAAATTGCCAAACATCCTGATTATCGGTTCCGATTCGCTGCGAGGAGATCGCCTTGGATATGCCGGTTACCGCCCGACTCGGACTGATGGACTGGCTGCCGCCGGTGTTTCGCCCGCCATTGACGCACTCGCCGCCAAGTCGATTCGTTTTAACGAATGTTATACCTCGATTGCCTCGACCATGGAGTCCGGTGTACAGTTGATGTCTTCACAATACCCGCAAAGCCATGGCCTCCGTCAGATGTATCCGGACCGCGAGACTGTGGAAGCCACCACGAAACGGATTGTCCCCCTCGCCGGCATTCTACGCGAGCGCGGTTACGACACCGCTGCCATCGGAGATTGGTGCGCCGGTTATTATGAAATCATACCGCTCGGCTTCGAGCATATTTCGGTTTCGAGTTTCGATAACTTTAAAATCTACATGAGCCAGGCGGTCGTCATGGCCCACTTCGTGGTGCCGCTTTATTTTGATAATCCGTTAGGTTATCGAATGTTTCCCCAGCTTCAGGCATTCGCCCAGTTTGTCACCCCCAAGGTCGTCACCGAGCGAGTGGAGCAGCGCCTGGAAGCTGCAGCCAAAGCCCAAAAACCATTTTTTTGGCATATTTTCTACTCATGCAACCATCTGCCTTACCGCAGTCCGGAGCCGTATAACAGCATGTTTGCGGATCCCGCCTATCAGGGCCGTAATCGCAATGGCGTGGACTTTGATATTGATTCCTTCATCGGCGGCACGGATTTGGAAACCAAATGGAAGGCCCTACCGGAAAAGGAAGTGACCCAGATACGCGCGCTCTATGATGGGTGCACTCGCCAGTTTGATGATTGCGTCGGGAAAATCCTCGCGGCCCTAGAGCGCAATGGCCTTGCCGAGAACACGATTGTCATCGTCACCGCCGATCATGGAGACGACCTCTATGAACCGGGTGTTACCCTCGGCCACGGGCTCACGTTCAATGGCGGGCTCAAAGCCAATCGCGTGCCGATGCTTGTGCATGTTCCCGGAGTTCCGCCGAAGGTGATCCCTGAAACCGTGCGGCTGATTGATGTGGTTCCATCGCTTGCGGATTTTGTAGGGGTGGAAAAATCTCCCACTTGGCAGGGTCGCAGTTTTGCCGGATGGATCCGCGGCGATGAGATGCCGGAATTTCGCCCGTTTTATGGTGAGACCGGATTTCCGTTCATTCAGTTCAGGGTGCCAGGTGTTGAGCGGCCAAAACTCCCGCCGATGGACGAATGCACGTGGATCGATGAGGACTACAACTATCAGTTCGTCGTCAAACCGGAATACCGCGAACGCATTGTAGAGGCGAAACAACGTTGTTTGAAAACCCGTGATTGGAAACTGGTCTGCACGCCCACCGTGTCAGGCGTCCGCCACTTCGGGCTTTTCCATCTCACCAGCGATCCCACCGCCGAGACCGATGTGGCGGCTTCGCGCCCGGAAGTGCTGGAACCCATGCGTGTCGCGCTTGAGCGCTGGATGGATCAAAAAGCCGAAACTCCGATCAAGGATATTTTCCCGACTGGTGAGCCGTGAGAATCGCCGCTTGAGTTTCATTCTGCCTACAGTCAGGATTTGCTCGCCGCCACTCATGAAACTCCACACATCGCTCATCGTCGTTTCCCTCGTCACATCCGCCATTGCCGCTGAGGAGATTCCTAAAATATTTGCCGGGCTTTTCGAAAAGGGTGTTCCGGTGAAAGGGCAGATCGGAATGGTGCTCCCGCCACCGGAGATCGATAAATACGTGGCCAAGGTGGAGGCTGCGGCCCGCAAGGATCCGAAGTGGTTCCGCGCGTTTTCCGCCGAGGCGAAACCCGGGGTGCCGCTGCCGTATGATGAGCGCCTCGGGCTTACCAAGGAGGAATATGCCGGATACATCGCGCTCTGGAATAAGCGCGATTTCAAAGCCAAGGAGGAGGTTATGTTGCTTCTCCGTCAAAGCTCGGGCGGCACTTGGTCCCTGACTTCCACCGGCGGTGCCAGCACGCTTTCCACACTCCGTTATTCGGCGAAAGAAGGGGTTTTTCACTCGCCGAATGGTGAGCTGAAACGCATCGATGATATCAAGGCTGATTCCACCAGCGTCCTCGGTGAATGGACTGGGAATGAATGGAAATTTGAAGAAGAAACCAGTCTAGGGAAAACCAAGGAAAATTTCGCCATCGGGCGCTACACCAATCAACCCTTTGGGCTTGTTGTCTATCGCTCCCAGGAACTCTCCACCGTAGGCACACGCTTGCTGGACAAGAGCCTAGTCGTTCGCTTCCCCATCAAAACTGCTGGCTCCGTCAAGCCTCCCGCTGCCGCCAAAGCTCCCGCGCCGGTCAAGGTTTCTCCGAAAAAGAAGGTAAGCCCCTGATTTGATCCGTGATCCGGATGGAAACTTCATCGCCAGGATCGAGGGCGAGTTCATCCAGTTGCTTGCGTGAAATTTCCACTTCAAGGAACTGGCCGTCATCAAGGCGCACGCTGAGCGTGGCCACCGGTCCGGCGGAAAAGAGATGGTCGATTTTCGCAAGTCGATCGGTCATTGGATTGTATTCGGCCGCGAAAGCGATTTCGATTTCATGAGGCCGGATATAGCGATGGCTTCCGTTCGAGGCGCTTAGCTTGTTAACATTTCCGAGAAATTCATAAACGAATGGGCTGCGCGGGTGATCATAAATTTCCTGCGGCTTTCCGACCTGTTCAATGCGTGCATTGCGCATGACCACGACTTGATCGGCGAGTTCCAGAGCTTCTTCTTGATCGTGGGTGACAAAGAGCGTGGTGAGGCCGATTTCATCGTGGAAGACGCGCAGCCAGCGGCGCAGGCTTTTCCTGACTTGGGCATCGAGCGCGCCGAAGGGCTCATCTAGCAAGAGAACCTTCGGCCGAATGGCAAGTGCTCGCGCAAGGGCGACGCGTTGGCGCTGGCCGCCGGAAAGTTCGTGAGGTCGGCGTTTTTCGAGGCCTTCGAGTTTTACCAGTTTGAGCAACTCGGAGATGCGGGCATGGATTTCTGCTTTGGCGGGTCGTTGGGATCGCGGCAGCACGCTGAGGCCGAAGGCGATATTTTCGGCGATGGTCATGTGGCGGAACAAGGCGTAGTGTTGGAATACGAATCCGACACCGCGTTTTCCGGCGGTTGTCTCGCTCACGTCTTCGCCGTGGAAGAGGATTTTCCCCTCACCTGGATCGGAGAATTCCAATCCGGCGACGATGCGGAGCAGGGTGGTTTTTCCTGATCCGGACGGGCCGAGCAGCGCGGTCAGCGAGCCGTTGGGGACCTCCAAAGAAATGTTTTCAAGCGCGGCATAGTTGCCGAACGTCTTGTTGATGGATTTGATTGATATGGACATGGGGAAAAGGAATTATTTGTGACCTGATGACTGGTGACCGGATAGATGTTCGACGAGGCTCTTCATGCCGAGTGTGACGATTGCGAGCAAGCCCAGCAATGTAGCGCAGGCGAAGGCGGCGCTGAATTGATACTCATTATAAAGCACTTCGATGTGGAGTGGCAGCGTGTTGGTTTCTCCGCGGATATGGCCGGAGACTACGGAGACTGCGCCGAATTCGCCCATGGCGCGGGCGTTGCACAGCAGGACACCGTAAAACAGTCCCCATTTAATATTAGGAAGCGTGACTCGGAAGAAGATCTGCCAACCTCGCGCGCCAAGTGTGACGGCGGCTTCCTCTTGATCGCTACCCTGAGATTCCATCAGTGGGATCAACTCCCGAGCGACGAAGGGAAAGGTCACAAACACGGTGGCGATGACAATGCCGGGAAAAGCGAAGACGATTTTAGGATCCGCCAGCCATGCTGCTAGATCTGCCAGCAACCAACCGAAGCCATCGTATTCCGCAAGCGAGGCGATGAGTCGTGCGGCTGGTGCCAATGCTTCGGCCATCGCTGTCGGCGGAAGCCAGCCTTTCGATCCGAAAATCATCACCCAGACAAGACCCGCGATGACTGGAGATACAGCGAACGGCAGATCGATGAGCGAGAGCAGGAAGGCGCGGCCCTTGAATCGGTATTTTGTGATAAGCCACGCGGCTGAAACGCCGAAGAGCGTGTTCAGCGGCACGGAAATGGCCGCGGCCATCAAGGTTAGATGGATTGCGGAGAGGGCGACTTCATCGTGCAGAGATGCAAGGAAAACCTCCCATCCACGGCGCAGGGCTTCCGCGAAAACCGCAGTTAACGGAAGCAGCAGGAATAGCGAAAGGACCAGCAGCGCGGTGGAGATGAGAATCCTGCGGACTAGCGGTGATTCGGTAGTGGATGGGCGTAGAGCCATGGTTTCAGCGGTGCTGCCAGTCGAGCCGGCGTTGAAGGAGATTGATGAGGAAGAGAAGAGCGAAGGATACGAGTAACATCGCGGAGGCGATAACAGCGGCGGCCTCGTATTTGAATTGTTCGAGCTGCGCGACGATGAGAAGAGGTAGGATTTCGGTCTTCATCGGGAGGTTTCCCGAGATGAAAATCACCGATCCGTATTCTCCGATCGCCCGGGCGAAGGCGAGAGTGAATCCGGTGATCAGGGCAGGGACCAGGAGCGGCAAAATCACTCTGCGGAAAACAATCCAGCGGTTCGCACCGAGCGTGGCTGCCGCTTCCTCGATTTCCGCGCCGAGATCTTCCATCACCGGCTGCAAGGTTCTCACTACGAATGGAAAACCGATGAAGGTGAGCGCGATGAAAACTCCGATCGGGCTGTAAGCCGCGCCCTTGGCCGCCAAATCTTCGACCTGTCCGCCGAGCCACCCACCCGGCTGATAGTTGTTTTGGATCCATGATGCACATTGAGAGATATATTGGCCGATCCATCCGTTAGGAGCGTAAATCTGCGTCAAGGTGATGCCGGC
Source organism: uncultured Luteolibacter sp. (assembly GCA_964425095.1). Classification (GTDB taxonomy): domain Bacteria; phylum Verrucomicrobiota; class Verrucomicrobiia; order Verrucomicrobiales; family Akkermansiaceae; genus Luteolibacter. Next base: position 5,165 of record CAYRLT010000323.1, on the reverse strand, counting down.
CACTGCGGTGGGCAGCGCGAATGGAAGGTCGACCATGGCATCCAACAATCGTCTTCCGGGGAAATCGTAGCGCACCAGCACCCACGTCACGAGCAGACCCATCACCATGCTTACTGAGGCGGCAGCGGCACTCGCGCCAAAGGTTAGTTTGGTGGCGGCGATGACCCGGGGCGTGGTGAGCAGGTTCCACCATTCCGCCCAGCCAAGCCCCGCCGCCTTGATGAACAAGGCGGCGAGGGGAATCAGGATGATCAGACTGAGATAGGTGATGCTGAATCCCATCGATAGCCCGAAACCGGGGATGACGCGTCGTTTGGCCATGTTTTTTTGTTTGGTTAGCGGTTGCCGAAAACCTGGTCGAAGGTGCCGCCATCTTCGAAGTGCGCAGCCTGTGCCTTGGCCCAGCCGCCGAAGTCCTTGTCGATGGTGGCGAACGGAATCGCAGGCAACTTTTCACTGTATTTCGCGGCGATTTCGGCTTTGCGCGGACGGTAAAAATGCTTGCCGGCGATTTCTTGGGCCTGGTCGGTGTAGAGGAATTCCAGATAAGCTTTCGCTAGTGCAGCGGAGCCATGCTTTTTCGCGTTCTTTTCGACCACCGCCACGGGTGGCTCCGCAAGAATGCTGATTGATGGATAGACGATCTGAGTTTTTCCGGGGAATTCCTTTTCAATCAGATAAGCTTCGTTTTCCCATGAGAGGAAGACATCGCCGATGCCACGTTGGGCAAATGTGGTGGTGGAGCCGCGGGCACCGGTATCGAGGACCGGCACGTTTTTGAAGAGTTGCTTCATGTAGCCGAGAATCTTGGTCTGATCACCTGCGAACTGTTTGTCCGCCCATGCCCATGCCGCGAGGTAGTTCCAGCGGGCTCCGCCCGAGGTTTTTGGGTTTGGTGTGATCACTTGAATTCCGTCATTGACTAGATCCGACCAGTCTTGGATGGATTTCGGATTTCCTTTCCTCACCACGAAAACAATCGTCGATGTATAAGGTGAACTATTGTCCGGGAGTTTTGTCTGCCAATCGGCTGGCAGGAGTTTTGCCTCCTTGGCGAGGACGTCGATGTCACCGGCGAGCGCCAACGTTACGACATCCGCTTCTAGACCGTCGATTACCGAGCGGGCCTGCTTGCCTGAACCACCGTGGGATTGTTTAATTTCCAGCATTTGCTTGGTTTTCGCCTGCCATTCTTTGCGGAACACCTCGTTGATCTCGGTATAAAACTCACGGGTCGGATCGTAGGAGACATTCAGAAGGGCAGGGGAGCTCTTGGCGGTGTTCGTGCTTTTATTACATGCTGTGAATGAGAGTATGATAGATGCGAATGCGGCTGATAGAAGTGTGTTCATGATGCAATTTGATTTCATGAGAGATGAGGTTGGTGATTGGTGAAATGCCCTGCGGCCGACAGGATCGACCGGCCGGCCGCAGGGAATGAATTTTATGGGCGGTTAGTTTTTATAGATCTGATCGAAGGTGCCACCATCATCGAAATGTTGTTTTTGTGCCTTCGCCCAGCCGCCGAATTCCTTATCGATCGTCACAAGGTTGATCTTGGGGAAGTTTTTGGACCATTTTGCGAGTGCTTTCGCATCGCGCGGACGGTAGAAGTGTTTGCCCGCGATTTCTTGTGCCTCGGCGCTGTAGAGATATGTAAGATAGGCTTTCGCCAGTTCTTCCGTGCCGTGTTTTTTAGTGTTTTTTTCCACCACTGCAACTGACGGTTCTGCGAGGATACTGATGGATGGGATGATGATCTGGGTCTTGCTAGGAAATTCTTTTTCGATCAGGTGCGCTTCATTTTCCCAAGACAGGAATACATCACCAATACCGCGTTGGGCAAAGGTAGTGGTCGAGCCGCGGGCACCAGTGTCGAGCACCGGGACGTTCTTATAGAGTGCGGCGACGAATTCCTTTACTTTGGTCTCGTCACCACCGAACTTACGGTCGGCATAGGCCCAGGCAGCGAGATAGTTCCAGCGTGCTCCACCCGAGGTTTTAGGGTTGGGGGTGATAACCTTGACGCCGGATTTAACAAGATCATCCCAGTCCTTGATGCCCTTTGGGTTTCCTTTTCTCACCACAAAGACGATCGTCGATGTATAGGGAGCGCTATTATTCGGGAGTTTGGTTTGCCAGTCCTTGGGCAGAAGGTTTGCTTGTTTTGCGATGCTGTCGATATCGCCGGATAAAGCAAGGGTGGCGACGTCGGCGTTGAGTCCGTCAATAATTGAACGGGCCTGCTTGCCAGAGCCGCCGTGGGATTGTTTGACAGTGAGGGACTTCCCGGTTTTTTCCTTCCATTGTTTGGCGAATGCTGAGTTGTATTCTTGATAGAACTCCCGGGTCGGATCATAGGAAACGTTGAGGAGTTCGTCCGCGAACACGCCTGTAACGAGGAGTAATGTGAGGATGGATGCTAATTTAAGTGTTTTCATATTGAAGAATTTTTGGATGCGATTTTTAAGGTTGGTGGTTTAAAACGAGAACCTGAGGCCTGTGAGTAGCGTGAAGCCGTCGTAGGCATCGGCGGTGTCGCTTTCGAGTCGCGCCCATTCCGCACCGGCAAGGAGTTTGAGTTTATCCCCATAGATGAAGTATTGGGCGCCACCGTAGATTGCGTGATAGGAATCACCTCTGCCGCGGTTGGCGGCGACTATGCGCTCATAACGGCTTTGTCCGACTACGCCGGCTGGGCCATCACTATTCGCGTATGAGTAGCGTCCCACCAGTTGCAGTTTTTTGGGAATAATGTCGTAGGTGGGTTGAATAAAAAACCCGAATACGTCGGTGTCTTTTCCTTCGCCACCAGTTGCATAATATCCTTCAAGGACGACAGCTGCGTAGCCTTCCTTCACCCAGAATGTGGAGGAGATAATATCGCTATAACGATTCAAGACGAGATCGTCGACGTCAGCCAAATCGTGATCGCTGTGAAGCCAATCGAGACGGAAGTCGGCTTTTTCGACGTCGAGCACATGTTTGAAATCGTATCCAGCGCCGAGTGAAAAGGAGAAACTGCCGTTGAGATCTCCGAATTCACCGTCACCGAAAGCCCCACTTCCACCTGTTGCGGAGGGAGTATCATTGGAATAAATACCGGCGCGCCATGAGAATTCGTCCTTTGTTCCTTCAACGGTCAGCGCAGTAGCGCGATTGACACGGAGTTGGTTGAAGATTTGCGAGCGCTCGAAGGTAGGTTGGCTGTTAGTTGACTCAAGCCAATCATATTGGCCGATCAGCGGTTTGGTTTTGCCCGCTGTGATGCTGAGTGATTTTGTCGGTTTCCAGCGGATGTAGGCATCGACGAGGCCGTCGTAGATGTCGCGGAAACCATCATTGCTTTGGAAATCGGCACGGACTTCAATTTTTTTGTCGAAGAGTTTGGCATCGAAACCGAAACGCGAGCGGCGGTCCTCCCAATCGCTTTGGCTGCCATTGGAATCATCAACATCCCAGTATTGCCCGTGGTAGCGACCGCGTAGTTTGAACTCCTGAAGGATGGGATTGAGGTCATCCTTGTAGAGTGAGGCATAACCCCAAATTTTGTCGAAGGTAGTCGGCTCGACGAATTCTGTGGTGGAGTCTTGGGCTGCTGCGAGCATTGGCAATATGGCCAAGGTTCCAAGGGTTGCGTTGCGGATTTTCGAATGTTGGTATTGTCGTGTTGTTTTCATGGTTGTCTGCGGAGCGTCGGCGTCCGGTGTTCCGGTGGGCGTTCGCAGTGGTTTTCTAATTTGCCCTCATTTATGCGATGGGCGTGTGGGAGAGATTTTTGAATAAAAAAAGAGACAGACCGGAGTCAGAAGATGGAAGACACGAGTCTAACGTCGGCATTGCCGAGGTGGATTCGTATCCGCCGATTCCTCCGGTGGTCCGGTCGGTCTCTTGCGGTGTGGGTGCGGGCTTGATCGCCTGCTGTTGAATGATGATTTACCGAGTGTTGATTTCAGTGCCCTCACGTGGGGCGACGAAGCGTGTTTTTTCGATGCTTTCGACTTGAGTTACGCGGCCATCGTGGACGGTGATTTGAATTGAACCGAAGCGTAGATTTGCCACGTTTTTTCGAACGACTTCCAGCCAGTCGTCATTCGGGTCTTTGGGGGATCGAGATTCAGAAATGTTCGGATTCATGATCGGTTGAGTTGGGGATTGCTAGCTGGGATAGTCCGGCGAGGAAGCCATCGGCGGGATCTGCCTTGCGTTTTAGGGGGGAGGGAAGCGCATTCGAAATTTGCGCCAGTCCAAATGGAGGGACGATGCCGTCGCGGCGCATTTTGCGCAGAGTCACTTCGACGACCTGTGCGATTGTGTAGCGGTCGAGGATATTGGCGATCGCATTGCGCACATCGATCATGAGCATTCTGAGGCCGCAATGATCTTCGTCCGGGCAACTGCAGGGCTGGTAGGCGTTTTCACTTGCGCAGCAAATCGGAGCCAGTCGACCGTCCATGAGGCGAATCATCTCTCCAACCCCGATCTGATCTGCGGGTTTGGCCAGTGAATAGCCACCGAACTTTCCACGGTGTGTTTGAACGATACCGGCTTCGCGGAGCTCTTGCAGGATGCGCTCAACGAATTTGAGAGGCAGCCGATTCACTTCGGCCAATTCTGAGCCGGAGACCGTGACCTTACCAACTTCGGCCGCAAGGCCGAGGTTGATGGTTGCCCGGAGGGCGTATTCTGCTTTTTTTGAAAGGTGCATTCGCTTAACTGGAGTAATTGGTATGGTATTGAGCCCCGGTAGGCAAGAAATATTTTTTTATATTCAAATTCAATGGAATCGAGAGCGGTGATCACCGCTGGAGAGGATGTTCGAACTCGTTCAATGTTGCCTAAATTGGGACAAACTTACGGCAACGCGCCGTGTTTAATCTGGAAACGGGCAGGAACATCCGTCAGCTTTTCCTCCGCCTTGGCAGGGAAGGACCGATTGTTGATTTTCTCTGCCGTCAAACCCTTATGAGAATCATCGCAGGAAAAGCCGGACGCATCGCTATCAAAGTTCCCGCAGCGGTGGCGCGTCCAACCACCGACTTCGTCCGCCAGGCGATTTTTTCGATTCTGGGCGAACGTGTTGAAAACGCACGGGTGCTCGATCTTTTCGCCGGCTCCGGTGCCATCGGTCTGGAGGCCCTCAGCCGTGGGGCCGCTTCTTGCGT
>CAYRLT010000322.1:0-2842 GCA_964425095.1 uncultured Luteolibacter sp. | reverse complement strand
TCGGGTTGACGGGCAAGGGGACTGTATTGGTAAAATCGGAGGCAGTGCGTCCCGAGGTGTTGCCAACGGTGCCTCCATCGCCGATGAGGCTGTTATTGCTATCCAGATTGAAAGGGCTCAGGAGCCAATCGAAGCTGAGTTCTTCGAGATCAGTTTGCTGGGTTTTGATCATGGTGACCCGGACGGAGACCGTTACGGGTTCGGTCTTACCGGCGGCTTCGACGATTTGGCCAATGATGTCTTGATTGGTTGCCGTATTGATCACACGCAGGGTGTTGGTGGCCGGGTTGTAGGTTGCGCTGGCCCCGTCGGGAAAGTTGATTCCTTCTTTGACGAATGCCTCTTGTGCGCTGAGGCGTTTGGTGAGAAGGCCACCATTGCCTGTATCTTGCGCGAATGGATCCGTGGCGGCCCCGGCAGCTTCCCCGCCGCCGTTGCTGCTGATGTTGGTGAGGAAATCTGGGGCGACCCGATAGGTGCGTGTAATCAACTCAGCCGAAGTTGATCCCGCAGGGGTGATGATCACTGAGAAATCATCCGTATGGTAGGAAGTGCGGGTGAGGCTCGTGATGTATTTGAGAACCTGCGAGAGCGGGACTTGGGATAATTGGAGATCGAATTTCTGATTGTTGATGCGGATGGCGGTTTCGGAGTCTTGAGAGCCGAGATTGAGGGAGAAATTAATGCTTTCGGAGTCAGTTCCAGCCAAATTTGTTTTCCGGGTGCATGCACGAAGGAAATCGATCGCATCGCTAAGAGTGGCTTGATCAAGGGCGATTTTTTCGATGATAATCTGGTCGAGCTTTGCGGTGACGCTCATTTCACCAAGAGAGGAAGCGGGCAAGCCACCCGGGTCTTCCGGTGCGCTCCCGAGATCCGGGGCTGAAATGCGGGTTTCCCATGTGGCGTCCACTTGGCTGAGCATTTCCGCCCGGGCGTGATCGGAGGCTGCCTTTTGGTAGCTTGATTTTGCGGCGGATATTAGTTCCATGCCGCGCCTTGCTGCGGTATTTGTGGGATCGATGCGAAGAACTTTCCGGTAATGGGAGTTTGATTCATTGAATTTTCCGAGATTGAACGCGCCTTGCGCCATGTAAAGGAGGCGTCGGACTTGATCGACGTCCTTGGCATGCTCCGGGGTGAGGGCGGGGTTGGTGCGAATGGGGTCATCGAGCTGGGCGCGCATGGCGAGCGCACCGGGATCCTTGGGGGCGATGCTATCGAGAAGCACATTGTCCACGGTGGCTTTGGCTGCTGCGATGTCGCCGTTTCGGGAAAGTAAGCGTGCCTGTTCGACGCTTGCCATGGCGTAGCGTTGAGTGGAGGCAGCGCGGAGTTCTGCGGAGATCGGGGCATCGGGAATCAATTCACGGGCACCGGCGAAAGCTACGATCGCCTGATCGTAGCGCCCGGCCAAGTAGGCCTCGTCTCCCTTGAGAAGTAATTCCTGAGCTTCCAGGATGGCGGAGCTGCGGCGGGAAATCTCGGTGCCGGCAAGATCCTCAGCGGCGTGGCTAACATTGAGCGCCATGGGCCCGAAGAGGCAGACGGCGGCTAGCAATGCCGCCCGGCGACGGTTTGAGATAATGGCGGGGTGAATCTCCATGCGGATGCTTGCAGGTGTGTATAGACAGCCCGGGCTTCGAGGGTAAGCGTAAAATCCCGGGAATTCATTTTTTTACATGCCATGGAAACTCCATCTGGATTTCCATCCTGCGCCTGCGTCTGGCGGGTTTCCGGAAATATCGTGGAAAGCGTTGATCCAAGAGAGGTAGCGCTTGTTCGATGAGGAATTTGATGATGTTCACGCGATGAGTGTTCAATTGAACGAAATCTTTGTCAAGCAACGGATATCGTGCTGTCATAGGTTTCTAAAATAAGGGGAGTAATGAGGATGATGCGATTTGGGACAGCGGGAGTGAAGTGGAATTTGGATTTCGGGTGGGGGCTGGCCATTTTAATGATTTCCGCGCTGGTCATAGGGCTGAACTCTTGTCAGAAAGCGACCCGCATGAGCAACCGCGCATCTGCAGTGAGCGAAGAAATTTTCGGAAAAACGCCGGATGGGCGTATAGTGAAAATATTCACTCTTACCAACCAGAACGGCCTGCGTGCCCGCGTGACAGAGTATGGGGCGATCCTAGTTTCGATGGAAACGCCGGATTTGTCCGGAAAAACTGCCGATCTCACTCATGGTTACGACACCCTGGAAGGCTGGTTCACCAATGGCTCGTATTTCGGTGCGACGGTCGGGCGTTTCGGCAATCGTATCAAGGACGGTAAATTCTCGCTCGACGGCAACTCATACCAACTCGCCACCAACAATGATCCCGGCGGCATTCCGTGCCATCTTCATGGTGGGCTCAATGGCTTCGACAAGGCCCTTTGGTCTGGAAAAGTTCTGGGCGATGATAGCGTCGAGTTCACCTATGTCTCCGAAAACGGCGAGGAAGGGTATCCCGGCACGCTCACCGCAAAGGTGACTTACACCCTCACGGAAGACAACGAGCTGAAATGGCAGGCGCAAGCCACCACCGATGCGCCGACGATTCTCAACCTCGTTCATCACACCTACTGGAATCTTTCCGGTGATCCCACCACGTCGATTACCGACCATGAGTTGATGTTGGCCGCGCCAGACTACCTACCCACCGATGTCGGTCAGATTCCGACGGGGGAAATCGCTCCGGTGGCGGGCACGCCGATGGATTTCACCAAGCCGATGGTGATCGGCGAGCGGGTGGAGGCGGATTTTGAAGCTTTGAAAGTCGGTGCTGGTTACGACCATTGCTGGGTGCTTGAAAAAAGCGAAGGCGTTCGTTTTGCGGTCCGCCTCAAGGAT
>CAYRLT010000321.1:0-8208 GCA_964425095.1 uncultured Luteolibacter sp. | reverse complement strand
TTTCCTCGATCGATGCGGAACTGCGCCAGCTCATTGGCACTCGTCCCTTGGAGGATGAAATTGCACGCCTCGCCGCTCAAGGCGGTGATTTCAAGGCGGTAGGGCTTTGGTTCAGGAATCTGCGTGAATCCAATCGTTATTTGGTCAGGGATTACATTTTACGAACCACACGGGCTGACCAGCAATCGCACTTTTATCCACGGGGTGACGGGGACTTCCTGATGGTTGTGACCGGCATCAATCAATCGTTGGATGAGATATCGAAAATTTCCAGCACGTTGGGTTCCGTCGAGCAGGTATACCCGACTATTGATGTGATCGAGATTCGGGTGAACAACGAGAGTTTCGTGAGCAGTCCGGTGGAAAAGTTGTCCGACAAAACGGACCCCATGTTTTACGAACTGAACAAGCGGGAGTTGGAGTGCATTGATTTGAATCGGGTTTCCTCGGCGGTGAAACGTCTTGCGGGAGTCGAGCCGAAAATTTACCGCAGTGATATCACTCGGCAACTTATCAATTTGCTGGGCCAAGAATGGGTGGAGTTTAAGGCAGACGTGTGCAAGGCGTTGGCAGTATGGGTCGAAAATCCGGGTCCGGCCGGGGAGGTTGCGTTGAAGGAGGTGTTGAAATTACGGGTGAAGCGCAAGGAGGTGCCCGTGGAAATGATTGCTTTGATTGTGATGGAGAAAACCCCGGGGGTAATTCCCGTCCTTGATGAATTGTGGCGTGATAATGCCACGCGCTGGGAGTCGTATTATGCTGATATGGGTCCGGTTGCTGAAGCTACGCTCATTCGCAACTTTTCGGCCACCGAGGGATCGCAGCGCCAGTCCATCGTCCGTTTGCTCGGGCAGGTGGGTGGTCCGGACAGTTGGCCCTTGCTGGAAGCCGCGGCAGACGGAGCCGACTCCGAAATGACGGTGCTCATCAAGAACGCCATTGATTCGATTCGGGAGCGCGCCAAGCCATAAAATCTGATCCCCTTATGACCCTCGTATTTCAGGGTGGAGAAATCGACAGGGTTGAGAAATCGACTTGCTTAAACATAAAACGGGGTGCAGCTTTTCCGTGCCTCTCGTTTTGCGCCGAGTTGGGATGATCCGGGGGGAGAATTCCGGCCGCGCGAGGCGGGAGGCACTTTTTTAATTGGTCCGCAGGTGTCAGCCCGCGATTTCCGGATGACTCTGGATCTGCTTGGCCCAGATAAAGCGGCGGAAGAGCACCTTCACTGCAGCTGTCAATGGGACGGCCAGCAAGGCGCCAATGAATCCGCCGAGCACCAGCGACCAGAACAACATCGAGAAGATGACGGTGAGGGGGTGGAGGCCCACGGAGTCGCCAACGATTTTCGGGGCGGTCACCAGCGAGTTGATTTGTTGGACGACGAGGAAGATGCCGATGACGCAGGTGACGTAGGCCCACGGGCTCATGCCGAACGGCGTGGCGCCTTGGGCATGGAGGTAGCCGATGATGCAGGCGGGGATCAGGCAGAGGATATTGCCGATGTAGGGGACCACGCCGAGGATCGCCATGAAGATGCCGATGAGAAAACCGTAGGGCAGTCCGAAAATGGTGAGAGCGATGCCGACGAGGATGCCGTCGATTGCGGCGACGAGGACTTGACCGCGGAAGAAAGAGACCAGATAGCCGTTGATTTCCTGGAGGGTGTCGACGAGTTCCGTTTTGAAACGGGAGGCTTTGAGCGGGACGTAGTCATGCCAATGGGTGCGGATGGCGGCGGAATCCTTGAGGAAGAAAAACAGATAGACCGGCACCATGATCATGCCGAGCACCAGGCCGAGAAAACCGAGGACCCGGGTGGAGCCGGCCGTGAGCCAATCGCGGCCGGTTTTGAAGATGACGCCCTTGTATTCATATAACATGCGTCCGCCACGGCTGCGGGTGAATGATGCGAGAGTGCGATTTTGGATATCCGAATCGATGGTGGGGATGGGGATGCCCTCAGGGTCGGTTTCCGCCAGCAACCATGCGATTGGGCCTGATTGGTGGGATTTTTGGAGTTCCCTGAGTTCTCGTTCGAGAGCGGTTCCGAGGCGTTTGTCATCGTCGGATTCAGTGGCTTGATCGGTTGCAGCGGCACTCTTCGGTGCGGACGCGTTTGTGACATTTTCGGATGAAGAAACCAGATTCCGAAGAGTGCCATGGCCGCGCTGGATGCCGGGAATCACGGCGGCTAGTAACAGGGTGGCTGCGGTTAGAATGGCGATAAAAAGCACGACGACCGACCATAGACGGCTGAGTCCGCGTTTTTCTAGCAACCGAATCACCGGATCGAGCACATAGGCGATGATGCCTGCGACAATGAGCGGAATGAGGACTGGCTGAAGGAATCCGAAGACACGGCCGGTTAGCCAGATCAGGAAGACAAGAAGGACTCCGAGAATCAGGATCGAAACTCCGGTGGCGGCGTTCCACAGGGTTTTTTGTTGGAAGCGGGTGGGGTAGCGCATGGCTTGGATTTCATATTGAGATTCGTCGTCCCTCATTACAAAACACCGGGGATTTGCTTGGCGATGCGGTCCAGCACGCCGTTGATGAAGCGCTTGGAATCGGTGGTGCCGAAGCGTTTGGCGAGTTCGATGGCCTCGTTGATGGCGACTTTTGGCGGGGTCTCGGTGTGGAGGATTTCGTAGGTCGCCAGGCGGAGGATCGAGCGGTCCACGGGATCAATGCGCTCCGGCGAGTAGTTGTCCACCACGGCGGCGAGCGAGCGGTCGATGGATTCTTTATTGACGAGAATCAGGTCCACGAGTTCGTCTGCGCGGCGGCGGAGTTCTTGGATTTGGGTTTTGGAATCGCGCAGGCGTGCGAGGTCGGCTTGCTCGGGAAATTTTTCAGGTTCCTCGACCATGCGGAGACGGTTGGAGACGCGTTGCAAGCGGCGGATGGTGGCGGCGACTGCTTCCAAGGGGCCTGAGAGGGCGGGGAAGTCTTCGATTCCTTCGATGAAGCGGTTGCGGGCGATTGAGAGTTCGCGATCGATTAGAAAGAGTTGCGCCAGTGCCGAGCCGAAGCTGGCGGCGACGGATGCGTGATCATCATCCTTGGGCAGGCGTTCGAGTTTGGCGAGGGCGGTGCTCCAGCTGGATTCAAGTTCCGCCATGCGTTTGAGGCCGGTTTTCAACGATTCCGCTTCGGGCCAAGCGGAGAGCAAGGTGGAAGCGGCGGCTTGACGTTCGACGAATTCCGCGAGTCGGTCTACCCGCCCATGGGCGAGGTGGTGGACGGTGCGGAAGGTGGCGAGTTGAAGACTGCGGCGGTCGGACTCGGTGATAAAGTCCCAGAACGGACCACGCAGTGCTGCGGGATCTGCTCCACCTTCGAGATCGGCGCAGTAGAGGAACTGGACGACTGCTTCTCGGATTTGGCGTCGGCTAGGCATAACGTTGGTTGCGGACGCTGGTGTTACGGGGCACCGATCGATCGAGCTCCTGGAAAATATGGATCATGGAGGCAGCGGCGCGGGCGGCCTCGCGGCCGCGATTGAGTTCCGGCCCGATGCACCGGGCGTGGGCTTGTTGCTCATCATCGAGCAGCAGCACTTCATGAATGATTGGACACAGCGATTGGACAGCTAGCCGCTGGAGGGCATCGGTCACCGAGCTGCCGACCAGATTGGCGTGTGCGGTGGATCCGCGGATGATCAGGCCGAGTGCGATGATGCAGGCTGGGGGATCGCGGTGGAGGACGGAGGCGATCATGACGGGGATTTCGAATGCGCCGGGCACGCGAATGACGTCGATACGGCCATTTGGAATCAATTCGCGGAGTTCCGCGACGGCGTTTTCCGTCAGAGCATTGGTGAAGGATTCGTTGTAGATCGACGCTACGATGCAGATGCGGGTTTTAACTCCCACGATTCTGGGTTTGGGCGGCAAAGAATTCGACATGGGCGGGGTATGGCGGCAGGCGGGAGAAAAGTCAACCGGGGGACCGAATGATTCGTCAAGGAGCCCGCCGGGTGATGCTGATGGTGGCGGCGAGTTTCCGGCAAGTATCTTGGAGGTGGGGATCGGATTCGATTTGGTTGAGTGTCCAAGGCATGCGGAAACGCCAGTTTTCTCCGCCGGTGGTGCCGGGGTGGTTGATGCGCACGTCGAGGCCGAAGAGCTCGGTGATCATCAGCACGGCATGGCGGGAGTTGGAGGAAAACAAGGCTTTGATGAGGCGCAGGCGGATGCCTTCGGTGTAGGGTGGCCAGGGGGCGTTCGCGGGGATCGGGATGTTGGCGAATTCGGACAAGATCCGCAAGGTACCGTTGGCTCCCTCTGCCTGCCACCCGGAATGTTCGGTGGGATTGTAGTTGTGCTGGGCAATGACGTCGAGGCAACCGCGCCAGATGCCGTTCACCGGATCATGATCATGAGTGGAAAACGTGGCGAAGGAGTTTTCCGGGAAACTATTTCCGGGCGTGGGGTGGCCGTATTCGTTGCAATCCCAGTGAGGAATGCGGAAGCCTGCGATTCCGAGATCGGCGAGATGTGGTCGGACGTAATCCGGCACCCAGCCGAGGTCTTCGGCGATGACCTCCGCGCCGTCCGCGGCATTGAGAATGGCCCGGAGGCGAATGTCGCCATCGGCGCGGTTAGCGGCTTTGTTTTCGGTGGTGTCGTCAGGTCTGAGAAACCAGTGTGGGAGTCGACTGCCATTGATATCAGCTGCTTGCTCATGGGTGCGGCCGAGAAACTCGGAATTGCGCTCCGGCCGCCATGGGAAAGCATAGATTCGGTAGAAACCGAGGATGTGATCCAAGCGGAACATTTCGAAAATCTCGGTGAGGCGGGCGATGCGGGTTTTCCACCAGGAAAAGCCGTTGGTCTCCATGTGATCCCAGCGGTAGAGTGGAATTCCCCAGTTTTGCCCCCATTGCTGGAAAAACGGATCGCTCTGGCTCATGCCCTCGGGCGGGGAGCCGCCACACCAGTCGAGGTGGAATTCCTCCCGATTGAAAAACACATCACACGAATGCCAGCTGATGCCGATGGGGACATCGCCCATGAGCTTGACACCGACGGAGTCGGCATGCGCTCGCACGGCCCGCCATTGGCGAAAACACAGCCATTGGACGAAGGCGAAGAATCCAAGGCGGTAATCGATCGAGGTGGCGTCGATTTTGCGTTTTTTTGCTAGGAAATCGCGGGCCTTCGTCGGGGTGTTGCAAGATTCCGGCCACTTATCCCATGTTAGGAAATCGCCGTGCTGCTCCATGAGGAGGCGGAAGAGACAGTAGTCATTGAGCCAGGCCGCCTCCTTTTTTTTGAATTGTTCGAATTCCTCGATGAGGGCCGGAGCCGCCTCCTCGAAGCTGGACCAAGCGAGTTCCAGCAAACTGCGTTTGGCGCTGCGGACAGCCGGGTAATCCACGCGTTCGGCATGCAGGGCCGCGCCCACACGCTCACGGGCTTTGGAAATGTTTTTTTCAGGCAGCCAAGGGATTTCCGCAGGGGTTAAAGTCAGATAGATGGGATCGAGGGCGACGGAGGAAATCGCGCTGTAAGGGCTTTCATCCGCGCCATTTTCATTGAGTGGCAGCAGCTGGATGAAACCGACTCCGTAGCGAGCGGCCCAATCGATCCACTCGCGCAATGCGAGAGTATCGCCGATACCGAAATCGCCTTCACGGCGAGGGGAAAAAGCGGGGATGAGAATGCCGGCTTGGCGTTTCGCGGGTAGGTGCACGGGCAGGAGTCTGGCAGCATGAACGGGTCCGTAAATGCGGAAACACCAAGATTTTTAGATGTGTCATTTCCTGATTTGGAAATATCGTCGTGGAAAATGAATCTAGCCCCTGGGTTTTAGCGTGTCCCGGCCCGAAACCGGCAATCGGCCCGAGTCATTGGCCGTTTGACAACAGGCCGGTTCTGGCGGACTCTGAAAGGCTGGCATGTTATTTTATGTCGGCTCTAACAACCAACAAGCACCATGAAAATTCAACTTTGGATTCCAATGCTGGCACTGCCTTTCATTTTCGCGTCATGCAAACCGAAGGAATCGACCTCGGAAAAAATGGATGCAGGAGCGGAAAAAGTCGCCGAAGGCGTGAAGAAAATGGCGAAGGCGGTGGGTGAAGAAGCCGAGGTGGCTAAGGACTCCGCCGTTGATGCCGTGAAAGAGGCCAAGGAGGATGCGGTGGATGTCGTTGAGGATGCGGTGGATGCGACCAAAGAAGCCATCGAAGAAGCCAAACCGGAAAAGTGATTCTTGAGGCGAAGTATCAGCAGCAAGTGAGACCACAAGATGGGAGGGGCCAGTCCTTCGTTCGTTGCGCGGGGGCATCGGTGTCGATGCTCCATGTGGTATCTGCGCCGTTTGTGGTGGAGGCGGGCGTTCGGTGGTTGCGGGTTGGTTTGGATTGCGATGAAATAGCGAAGCATGATCTCCCCACTTGATCGGAAATTGCTGCGAGATATCTCCCGCATGAAGGGCCAGATCCTTGCGGTGAGTCTCGTGATGGCGAGTGGCTTGGCCATGATGATCATGACGCGCAGTTTGATCCTGACGCTGGAGACCGCCCGTTCCACCTACTATCAGAAATATGCGATGGCGGATGTTTTCGCGTCCTTGAAGCGCGCGCCACTCGCCACCGCCGATCGGTTGTCGTCTTTGTCCGGCGTGGCCACGGTGGAGACTCGAGTGGTGGTGGACGTCACGCTGGATCTGCCGGGTCTGACAGAGCCGGCCAGCGGTCACATCGTCTCATTGCCGGAAGATGGCGGGCCTGCGAAGCTCAACCGTGTTTTTCTGCGCAGCGGACGGTTTCCCCGCACGGATGATCGCCGTGAGGTAATTGTGGGCGAATCGTTCGCGCTCGAAAACGGCCTGACGCCCGGTGATACCTTGGTGGCAGTCATCAACGGTCGCCGCGAAACGCTCAATATCTGCGGCATCGGTCTATCGCCTGAGTTTGTTTTCGAGGCGCGTGCCGGTGAAACGTTGCCCGATCATAAACGCTTCAGTGTAATCTGGATGAACTACCGTGCGCTGGCCGTCGCATACAACATGGACGGGGCATTCAACGATCTCGTCATCGATCTCGCGCCAGGAGCCAAGGCGGAGCCGGTGCTTGAGGAGATTGATCGTTTATTGGCATCCTATGGCGCGGGTGGGGCGTATGCCCGCAAGGACCAGCCATCCGCGCAGCGGTTGGACGATGAATTGCGCGTGCTGCATTCGTTGTCATTGATCTATCCATTGGTGTTTTTGAGTGTGGCCGCTTTTATGGTCAATGCCGTGCTCGCCCGCATTGTGCGGCTGCAGCGCGAGCAAATCGCGCAGTTGAAAGCGCTTGGCTATTCATCGTGGCAGGTCGGTGGTCATTATTTGAAATTCGTGCTGGTGATCGGCATCCTCGGCACGTTCATCGGTGGTATTGCGGGGCGTCTTCTCGGCGAGAACCTGGTCAGCTTATACACCGAGTTTTTTCGTTTTCCGGCATTGGAGTTTCAAATGGATTTCAGCGCGCTCGGGTTGGCTCTCGTCATCAGCCTGGGAGCCTCGGTGTTGGGGGTTCTAACGGTTGTTTGGCAGGCGGTGAAGCTGCCGCCGGCCGAGGCGATGCGGCCTGAGCCGCCTGCGGATTTCAAACCGTCGTTGTTCGAGCGGATCGGGCTCACGCGGTTTTTCAGTCCAACCTTCCGGATGGCTTTGAGAAACATCGAGCGGCGTCCGTGGCAGGCGGTGTTCACGTGTTGCGGGCTTGCCTTGGCCACTGGATTGATGGTGCTGCCCGGCGCCATGCGCGATAGCATCGATCACTTGCTCACTTTCCAGTGGAACAGCCAACAACGACAAGACGTCGCTGTTTTTCTAACTGAGCCAGCATCCGGTAAGGGGTTTCACGATTTGGAGCATCTGCCCGGTGTCATCCGTGCGGAGCCAATCCGACGCATCGGCGCGCGTTTGAGATATGGTCATCGTGATCGGAAACTCGCCATCACCGGCTTTCCGCAAGGCGCGGATCTCAATCGCCTGCTAGATGATAAGGGCCACGCCATCCTGATGCCGGAGGATGGCATGCTCATGTCCGAAAAGCTGGCGGAGGTGCTTGGCGCGCGCATCGGCGATGAGGTGACGGTGGAGGTTTTGGAAGGCCATCGCCCGGTCGCCAATGTGCCGATCCGCGGGTTGGTGACGGATTTTGCGGGTGTGGGGGCCTACATGGATATCAATGCCTTGAGGCGCATTCTT
>CAYRLT010000320.1:0-34293 GCA_964425095.1 uncultured Luteolibacter sp. | reverse complement strand
AGTAAATGTTTTCGCGACCCGTGAGCTCGGGATGGAAACCGGTCCCTACCTCAAGAAGACTGGCCACCCGGCCTCGCAGGCGGATCCGGCCCTGGGTGGGTTCTGTGATCCGGCTCAGGATCTTGAGCAGTGTCGATTTGCCCGCCCCGTTGCGACCGATGATGCCGACGACTTCGCCTTGCTTCACTTCAAGGTTCAAATCGCGGAGTGCCAAAAACTCTTGGGTCTTTGATTTCTTTCCGTCCTTTCCGGATCCAATCCAGCCAAGCGGAGCACGTACCGCCCGTTCCAACACATGCCGCAAGCCATCACCTTTCTCGGCTTGCCTGCCAATCATGTAAAGTTTCGATAGATTCTCGACGAAAATTATAGAATCGCTCATAATCAATCGTTATAAAATCCACTTTTTAACTTATCAAACCATTCAGATCACGTCGGCGAATGTCCGTTCAGTTCTCCGGAAGTACCAAATGCCGGAGATAATGACCAACATCACAGCCACTACCGAGATGCCGAAACCGGGCCAATAATAATTTTGTTCACCGAGAATCGACCAGCGGAAGCCATCGATCACGCCGACCATCGGATTGAGAGAGTATAAAAGCCGCCACTGTTCGGGCACTTTGCTGCTACTGTATCCCACGGGCGAGATAAACAGACCGAACTGCATGACAAATGGAATGATGTAGCGGAAATCCCGATATCGCACCATCAACGCCGACACCCACAGTCCTGCTCCGAACGCCGTGGCGAAGGCAAGCATCACAAAGGCGGGAAGCAGGACAACCGCCGGTCCCGGCATGTATCCATAATACACCATGATCAATGCCATTAGCACTGCTGAGATGAGGAAATCCACAAAGCTGGTGATCACACTGCTGGCGGGCATCACTAGGCGCGGAAAGTAAACCTTCGAAATCATCCCCGAGTTGGAAACCAGACTGTGGCCACTTTCCGAAAACGCCGTGGAGAAAAACTGCCAAGGCAACATTCCGCAGAAAACCAGAATGGGATAGGGCACATCCCCACCCGAATCCATTCCCGCAATCCTGCCGAACGTGAAAGTCAGCGCCAGCATGGTAAGTATCGGGCGGATCACCGCCCAAGTGATCCCAATGACCGTTTGCTTGTAGCGGACCAGAATATCGCGCCAGGCGAGGAAGTAGAACAACTCCCGGTAACGCCACAAATCCCGCCAATATTGCCGCTCCACGCGCCCGGCTTCAATCACAAGTTCGGGAACGCCGGCTTTAGGTTCGGGTAACATGGACATGCTGGGAATGGATGAAGCGGATTCTAACTAATGACCTGGTTTAGCAGAAACCGTATCAGCCGTGGAGAAGAGCGGCCGCGGCCACAGGGGGGACCGCCGCAAGACGGAATAAAGCCGGGTTTGGAGGAACAACTGGAACGAGCCGATGCGGCGCATCACCGGATTGGTGGCGGACGCCCGTTGGTGGGCCGCGCGTAGAGAGCGAATCATCGCCCGTTTCCTCATGGCCGCCGTGCGGACCTGTTCGCTCATCACCGCGCCGTCCTGTGAGAGGAACAACGAATAGACCCTTTCGACGGCATCGAGGTGTTTCAGCGGCTGGTCGCGGGCGGGCCGTCCGAGACTATCGTGTTGCTCATGTTTGACCACCTGCGGGGTGCCCACCACTGCCCATTCGCCTCGGATGGCCAGACGCAGGGCGAGGTGATGATCCTCCAGCTGCCAAAGATCCTTATGAAATCCGCCGATGTCTTGGAACACTGCCGCACGGATCATCACCACTTGGTTGTATAAAAGAAAACGGGTGGTTAGAATAGCGCCCGGGTTGAGCAGGTAGCCCGCTTCGGGCGCTCCCGCGAGTCCCGCGAGTTCAAATGATGTGGTCTGCCTGCCGGAGGAATCCTCGAGTTCGCAGTTGGTCACACAACAGCAAACATCGGGGTTCCCGCACTCCATGAGCCGGACCTGCCGTTCGATTTTTTCCGGAAGCCACTCGTCGTCGGAATCGAGAAATGCGAGATACTCGCCCCGCGCCTCGGCGGCACCCCCGTTGCGTGCTGCGGAAGGCCCGGCATTGGATTGGCGTAACACCCGGATGCGCGCGCCGAAGCCGGCAAGCACGGCGGGTGTGTCATCGGTCGAGCCGTCATCGATGATAATGATTTCAATCTCCCGGTAAGTCTGTGCCAAGACGCTGGAAACCGCCTTCCCGATCGTATCAGCCCGGTTATATGTAGGGATGATGACTGAAACCAGAGGCTGCTTCATGTGGTCCATCTCGGATAGTTTATGCGTTGTCCCTCCGGCAAATCAATTTCCTCATCCGGCTCGGGTTCGCTGGTCGCATGCAGATTCAAGGCCACTTCGTTCCTGGCGATTGTGTAAAACGAGCCGAGCATGGCCACCGGAAACCAGAAGAAAAACAGCGCCTGGCCGAAGTAACCCACCGACATCGCCGAAGTCGCATGGGCGAAAAGTGACCCTCCCACGCACCAGAAGAAGAATCGATCGCCATGATCGAAGCGTTCCGCTCCCGAGATCAGCCAGACAGTGCGGAATGACAAGGCGAGGATCACGAGGAGCAGAATCATACAGACCAAGCCACCGGAGACTCCGTAAGCGATGTATTGGTTGGTGATATCGGTGTGCATCAGGGAGATGAAACCTTGATTCGGCATCCAGTGGATCGTCCGATCAGTCCCTAACAGCCACCATTCATCTAGGTGCTTGATGGTTTGCTGGATCAGATATGAGCGGTGCCAGCTTGAGCTTGCGCCAGTTAGATCAATTTTTGAAATCAGGAAATAGGGCGGTCTTTCCATGACCAATGAGAGCAGAAAATACCCCGGCACCGCCACCTTGAGGCCGATGACAACGAGTCTCCGCTGATACCATAGAAGGATGGCGGTGATCGCGAACATAGCGCTCAGGATCGGGCCGCTTGACGCGCACGCCGCCACCATCAACAGCGAGGAGCAGATACCGATGATCGAGACGGTCCGATGCTTGCGCCAGATCGCCAAGGCGAGAGGGAAGCAACTCGCCCCGACGGTGCCGGCGAGGATCGCATGGTTGAAGGGCCCCTGAGCGCGGTAGCGCCCGTGGCGCAAGGTGGGAATTTCCGGCACGCCGCCGAAGACGGAGAAGATATTGTAGCGTGCCGCTTGTTCGATGACCATGCAAATGGCGATTGGCAGGAGCATGAGGCACAGGCCGCGGATGATTCCCTCGAGTTCGTCTGCCTCGCGGCACAATGAGCGGATCATGAAGTAGAAACCCGTCGTGTTGAGGATCGCGCCCGAGGTATACTTCGGTCCCGAACCTGGGCCCCAAATGTGGAAGAAGCTAACAAAAAACAGCCACAAGGACCACCAGATGACCAGCTTGTCCAAGGGATTGAGTCCATCGACGAGTCCCTCCTTTCTCAGAATGACCCTGGCGATGCCAACGATCAGGACAATGCGGATCATCGGCAGGTTCATGCCGCCGATCACGACGCCTTGGCCCACGGTCATGTAGCAGCAACCTATCAGGAAAGACAGCACCGCCCAGCGCCGTGGTGCGAAGAACACACCGCCGGCAGTGAGCAAGAGTAGAATGATGGCGAAAGGATTCATACGGACCGCTGCGTATTAATGAAGTGAGACGGCGGAATTTCCGCTCAGGGAATACTCATAAACCCCGTCGATCTTATGATAGGCACCCCGCAGCAGGTGGACGCGCTTGCCGAGCAGCGACCCAAAAATACCGACGTGCAGGCGGTTGGTGATGACAGCCCGCGAGTTTCTCACCTCACGGCAAAAGCCATAAAAATCCAGCGAAACCGAGATGTCTCGATAGACGATTTCACTGGCTGCGGGGCGCGGCGAGATCGCGCGGAGAATCGGCGAGAGCCGGCCCGCGCTGCGGTTGGCGACGAGGCGGTCACGCAGGCTCGAGAGCGGTTTCCGGATTGGTGCGGGAAGCCAGGACGCACGAGTCCGGGCAAACACGCCAGCCTCCCCCTCGCAGTCCTTGCGCATCGCGCAGAGCACCTGCCGATCCTGCGCGAGAGAAAGTTGTTCGCGGAGGAATTCCGAATCGCGCAGCTCGAACGCAAGGTCTTGGCTGAGCATCACGGTGACTTGTGACGGCAAATTGAGCGAGCGGAGGAACTCCTCGCTGCGCCTTTCCCGGCAAAACAGAGTGATGCGGCCCGACGATTTCCGGAGAATCGCAGGGAAATCCAGCTTGCGGAACCAATAGGAGCTAGGGCCTACGACGATATCCTTGTCCGGAGCCACCCTGATGAGCGCCTCCATCACCTGCGCGGCACCTTCAGGCCAAAGGTCGTTCATCGCGCCGCCGCCATTGATGAGAATCAGGTCGGCGTCATGGGGCGTCCAGCCGGCGTGCAGCCCGGCCTTGCGCAACACCTCGGCGGCACCCATCTGGATGAGCCGATCGCCGTTGTTTCCCTTCAACACCTCGAAGTGGATCGTGGGGCCGTCAAGGGACTTCATGTATTGGAGGAAGCTGGATGCGCTCATGGTGGTAATGTTATAATGTGGCCGTTGCGGTGTGGGACAGACTATGGGCATGCCTTGCAGGAGACAGTGCCGCGGGTACCTGCTGATAGATCGAGGAGAGCCGCTGCCCCGCGCGCTTCCAGGTCAGGCCGTCGCGGGAGGACAAGGCGCCGCACCGAAGGGTGGCCAGTAGGGCGCGGTCCCGGTGCAGCTGGCTGAAGTGGCCCGCAAGCTCGTCCACCCCACGCATCGAGTGCACTAGCGAGTCCCTGCCGTGTCGGCATTTCGCGCCACTGGCAGCGGAAACGAGCAGCACGCAGCCTGCACCGGTGGCCTCGTAGCAAACGAGCGCGCTGCCCTCCTCCACCGAGGAAAGCACGAGGACATCGGCCTCTCTCAGGACCCTCGGCAGATCGTCGCGTTGTCCCATGACGTGCACGTGCGGATGTTCTAACATCGGACCCAAGCTCTGCCGGTATCCCGGGACGAAGTTGCCGCAGATGCGGAAGGACCCCGCTCGGCCAGCCTCGGATGCTTGCCATGCCTCAAGCGCATAATGGAGGCCCTTACGCGGTTCGCAGACGCCCGCATAGACGACCTCTAGTCCCTCGCGTTGCGGACGTTCGGCCGGTCCCGGCGTGAAGCGGTTTTCATCAAACCCGTATTGGTGGTGCAGGAGTTTTCCTGCGGCGAATCCGCGGTCTAGGAAGCTGCGCACCACGAAGTCGGACGGACAGAGGAGGAAATCGCTCTCCTCATACTCCTGCGTTTCATGATCTAGAGTCCGCTGGTTGAACGAGTGGTCGTGACCCTTTTCCATTTGGATGCCACAGCGGCGGGATTCCTCGGCCTCGGCCTCAAACGCGTAGGCCGTGTGGGCGTTCGGCCGTTCTAGCAGAGTGGGGATGCCGAAACGCCGCGCGGTGCGGATGGTCCGGAGCGAGGCCCCCGGCCAGCAGTGGACAAGGTCGATTCCGCCGGCATTCGCCTCAAGCCAGCGCGCGGTGATCCAATCATGCAAGGCCAGCATGCGGTTCCTGCCAACCATACGCATGGGCAGGCGAAACCTGCCCATGCCCAAAGTCTTGACGACCTTTACGGCAGCGGGCAGTGGTCGATCGACCGAGCCGCAGAGCACCGTCATTTCCGCCTGCGGGCAGGCACCAATCACCTGCTGCCATGCGGTAAGGCAGATTCTTCCGGCACCGATCCGGTATGGAAAGCTGTAAAGCACCCGTGGAACGCGCCGCCCTTGGGGAGATTGCCGGGTTGTCATTCGGGGTGGGCGCGGGCATGTATGGTCCGGATTTATCCGCACCGGAAGAGGACAGAGAGTCAGCAACCGGATGGCCGTTCCCGACCTACGGTTGAATGCGCAGCCCGGATGGCGGCGTCGGCGGGTTCAATCCCGTCACCACGATCCCGGATATCTGATAAGACCCGCTCTCGGCCTTTGCGGCGAGATTGGCCAAAGTGGCGATGGTGGCCTGCTCGGTGCGGAACGCGTAATCCGTGGCGATCACTACCGGGCTTCCACCCTCCGGCGTGACGATGGCGGAGTATTTTTTCCCAGGAACATCAACGTCTAGGTCAATCCGGTAAGTCTTGTTCAGCACGTGTGTTAGAACTGCATCCGCCTTGAAGACCCCGCCGCTCCTCGCCTCAACCACCCCGGTATCCGAGAAGCGAACGGCGACGGCGAGATCTGTGAACGCCGCCGCGGCAGCTCCCGACAACCCGGCTACAGTATGGGTGGGGCTGGTCAGAAGCCGGAGATCAAGCGACGCCCGCACCCGCTGGCTTAGACCCGCGAACGGATAGTTCTGCCATAACAGCGCCGAACCCGTATCCCCCGTCCCCGGCGGCACCCGGTTCGGCCCCCAGATCGAGCTTAAAAAAGCGGTGGTCGGATTCGACCTGAGTTTCGAAAGATAGTCGGTCGTGTTAGTAGACCTTGTCCAAGTTCCGGAAGCGGGCACCACAAGGCCCGATACCACCTCGGACAGCGTGCTGCCGCTCACCAATGCGAAAGGGTTATTAGAATATGCGCCATTGGGGTTGCTCAACAGCATGGGACCGTAAAAATAGGAACCGGTGGCCGTCCAATTGCTGCCGGCTCCATTGATCGCGCAGAAAAACTCCGCCGTCTCACCGCCGGGCGTAACCGGATAGACCGTCTTGCCCAGCTCGCCGCCAATGACCACGCGGCGCTCCATCGTTAGGCCTTGGGTGCCTCCCGTCTGGATGGCGGCGTTGTTCGAGGCGAAAATCACCGAATCCCGGAGTGTGAGGTTGATGTTCTGGTAGGAGGCCCCGCCGGCTGCGTAAATCTGAAGGGTGTCCGTATGCGGACGCGGATCGGTGTTGTCCACGTAGTAGTGGGGCGCCATCCACAGCCCATCGAAGCGATAGCCGGTGAAATTGCCGCTATTAGCGATTACCTGAAACACGTCGCCGTTCGAAGTCTCAGCATTCAGCCACGCCACCTCGGACAGCTCGATGTTCGAGACGAGGCCGCCACTCGCCTGCGCATGCAGAGCGGAATACCCGTCCACCTGCGTCCATGCGATGGCGCTGCGGTCACAATCGATCCAATAAAAACCGCCACAGAGAAACCCGGCGAAGCAGACGCCCTTCACCCTGGTGAGCTTATAACCGTTCTGGATCTGGACGCTGCCGTAGCCATCCCGCGGACAAACCGTCACGCGCTGGGTCCATGCGGAGGAACCACTATCGATGATTACCGAGGTTGAGCTTAAGCCCGCCCCAAGTCCCACCAGGGTGCCGGGGCGGACGGTGATCCTGACACCCCCGGCCGCCTGAGCCGCCGTCACTTGCCGCAAGGCGGTCTGGATGGCGCTCCACGAGCAATCCACCTCGATGTTCAGCTTGGCCGCATCATACATGAACGGCGTCGGGATCAACGACGGCCAGTGGCTGCCGTTTGGTCCGTAAGAAAGAACCCGGACCGGGGTTGCGGCGGAAAGCGTGGCCACAGCACCAAAACCCAGCAGCATGAGCCCGATCATGGGCTTAATTATTAAGTCAATTAAAATACTTGGTATATACATAATAAAACATAAAAATTTAAAAATACATGTCAAGGGATGAAATGACTCACGGTGGGCCACCTACCCAGTGGAATCGTCCGCGGACCGGCAAATGCCTGTTGGCACCGGCCTGTCGACGCATCGAGCGGAGTCGCGACCATGTGGCGGAGGAAATGGGGCGGCGTTCGCGCAGGCAGCGGCGCGAGAGGAAGGCGGCGGACTTGAGCATCGCAAAAAAATCTGTGGCGTGGCCTTCGAGGACGGCGCGGCCTGCGTTGTAAGCGAGCCGGGGGATAAGAAATTTCAAGCCTAGCGGAAACGGGCAGCATCGCAGAGCTAGGAGAATCTGGTTGCGGGGCTTGAAAAAAACCTGGATGCGATTCCGACGGACGCTTGGACATGCATCGTGCACCACCTCGAAGCGCGGCATGTGGAGGATCCGCACCCCACAGTCGAGCAAGCGCCAAGCCAACTCGACCTCCTCGTAGTGCATGTAATAAATCTCCGGAAAGAGCCCGGCCTCAATCAAATCCAAGCGCCGGAACGCATAGGCGGTGCCACTGAAATATCCGGTTTCAAACTCGCGGGTGCCGCCACTTGCAACCGGAACCGGATGCCACCAGCGCGGCTCGTCGTCACCGCCGTCCGGGGTGAGAAGGCGCATGGCGATCCCAATCGGAGACGGGGCCCGGTCGAACTCCTGCCGGATGCCGCGGAGGAGTCCGGGATCACGGAGCGAGACATCGCTGTCGAGACCCACGATAAGATCACCCTTGGCTTCGAGGATGCCGCGATTGCGAGTGACACATGGGCCGCCGTTCGTCCTGTTCACGAACAACCTCACTTCGGGAAATTCCGCGCGTATCCGCTCCGGTGTGTCGTCGGTCGAGCCGTCGTCCACCACGACCACCTCAAAGTCCGCGCCTTCCTGAAGCCGCAGGTCTCCCAGCAATCGCAGGATGCAATCGCAGCGGTTGAACGAAGGAACCACGACGGAAATCATAAGTTGGCCGAAGTTTGGTCCACGATTGTCCGGCCATATCCACAGAGCCATTCCCTGCGGTGCCGCCACACCGTGCGCCACCGGTTTCCGTCCGGATGGAGAGGGCGGGAAAGGATTGAGGGCAATGCTCGCAAGCCGGTGCCGACCGCCAGCAAGAACAACCCGGCTTTCAACCGCCACCCGCGCCAGTGCTTGCGCATCAGGCTGGCCTTGCCGCGGTAAAGCAATAGCATCTTGTCGGCGGGCGTTTCCGAAGAAGTGCCCAACTTGTGGACCAACTCGGCATCCGGACAAATCACCGGCCGGTATCCCAGCGCACGGGCACGGATCGCGAAATCAACGTCCTCGCCATACATGAAATAATTTTCATCAAGCCCGCCGAGTTTCTGCCAGATAGCCGTTCGAACTAACAGGAAGCACCCGGTGATCACCCCGACCTCACGCACGGTGTCGCGTTTCCAGCCACCCAGTGATTCAGGATTTAGAAATGGAGAACCGGGCGCTAAACTGCTGAGCCCGGTGGCAAACATCAGCGTGCTGCAAAGAGTGGGCAGTCCGAGACAGGAAAGAGGTTCTAGACTGCCATCCGTTTTTAATGTGCGGCCACCATAAAGACCGTATCGCGGATTCGCTCGTGCGAATCCGACAATCACGTCGATGGCATGGCGGCGCAC
The DNA here is from genome assembly GCA_964425095.1 of uncultured Luteolibacter sp. Classification (GTDB taxonomy): domain Bacteria; phylum Verrucomicrobiota; class Verrucomicrobiia; order Verrucomicrobiales; family Akkermansiaceae; genus Luteolibacter. Next base: position 25,066 of record CAYRLT010000320.1, on the reverse strand, counting down.
CACCGTGTCCGGGTTGAGCAGCAACACAAAGTTCGCGTTCGCTTGGCGCGTTCCATGGTTCACGCCTTTGGAAAAACCGAGATTGCCCCCGGGCAGCAGCAGATTCACACCGGGGTATCGTTCCCTAACAATTTCAGCGGTCGCGTCGGAAGATGCGTTGTCTACTACGATCACCTGCATCGAAACATCCCGCCGCTCGGAATAGACCGCATCGAGGCAAGCCGCGATCTCATTCTCCGAGTTGTAGGTGACAATGATGACGGCAACGTCGTAGGCACTCATGATCGTTTGGTGATGGTGCTCGTTTCCGCGCTTCCCATTCCGGGACTCCTGAAGATGAAGCCGTGGAGTGAGTCGATCAGGGCGCCGGAGGCGACCGGGCCGATGCGGCCAGGCGCGATGAAATCCGGGAGATGATTGAGCATCGACATCAACTGGCTTTCATCGTTCGCCACTTGCACCCGGTAAAGCTCGCACATGCTCTGAGCCGTGGCCACTTGGTGCTCGCTGCGGTGCTCGCAGAACGATGCACGCTTGGGCATGACCAGGATCGGCTTACCACATAACAGCGCCGTCAGAATCGTGCCCATGCCGGCATGCGAGATGATCAGCGATGCCTCGTCGAAACGACGCTTGTAATCCGGTGGCTGAAGGAAATGAGTGAACTCGATGTATTCCGGCTCCCAACCACCCTCACCGATCTGGGCGAACACATCGCGGCGGTCATGGTCACGAGCCCACGAGTCTACCACACGCATCATGCGGTCAAAGGGAAGGTCGGTTCCGACGGTTACAAAAATCATAAGACATTACCGAAACATTGCGGGCCGCCATCGCGGGCGAGATGCGGCCACTGGGTGAGCCAGAGATCGACAAAAGAGCCGGCCATCGCACCGGACATGGAAAGCTCCTCCACGTTGGCTATGCTATCGACCCAGATAACACGTGCACCCAGCAGTTTGCCGATGCGCACGCCGAAGTAGCCCGGGGCCGCGCCGGTGGTGATAACCACATCCGGCCGCAGGTGCCATACCAGACGCAGGACTGCCAACGCGCAACGCAGGATCGCCAGCTTGCTCCATCGGTTAGAATCTGGAATCAGTCTGAATTCTTCGCCCGGCACCTCAAGCCGGTATCCCTCGCGCACGGTGGCGTAAGTCACGGCACAGCCATCGAATGCCGGTCGCAGGCGCAGCAATTGGATCCAGTGCCCGCCGCCGGACGAGATGGCCAGGACTTTGGTGATTTTTCCCGTCATGGCAGGGGATGATTATGACGCTCCGCGGGCGAATAACACTGCCGGGATGGTTTTAAAAAGAATCGTTAGATCTAGCCACAGAGACCAGTTGTCGATGTATTCATGATCCATCTGCATCCATCTTTCAAATGACACGTCATTGCGGCCGCTGATTTGCCAAATACAGGTGATTCCGGGTTTGACGCAGAGTCGTTTGCGAAAAAGCCATTTATACCGTTTTACCTCATCCGGTAAGGGCGGACGCGGTCCAACCAAGCTCATCTCGCCACTCAGCACATTGAACAATTGTGGTAGCTCGTCGATGCTAGTCATGCGGATGAATCTGCCGATTGTGGTGGCGCGCGGATCTTTGTGAATCTTGAAAACCGGGCCGTCCCGCTCATTGAGTGCCGCCAACTCGGATTGGTGTTGCTCGGCATCCACCACCATCGACCGGAATTTATACAAACGAAAATGGCGTTGGTTCATGCCTACTCTTTCTTGCACGAAGAAGACCGGCCCCGGGCTGGTCAACTTGATCAGAAGCGCCACCACCACCATCACCGGCAAAAGAATAGTCAAAACCGCAAGGGAAAGCGCCGCATCAATCAATCGCTTTACCAGCAATTGAACTAACATGTGCTCACGGAAAAGAGTGACAACATATTCATCTTCAAATTCCTCAATGTGCAGGTTGCGCAACAATGAGCCGTCGGCAAACTCCGGCATGATTCGGACCACGATGCCCAGATCATGGGCATTTTTCACGATGTTTCCGATATCACTGAACCGCGCCTCCATTGGCAGGCACACCATGATTTCATCCACCCGTTCCTGTGTGAGAATCATGCGCAGGTTTTCCAATCGGCCTACGATCTTCCAATCCATGCGCTCCTCGGAATTCCATGTATCAAGAGCATCTTGAGTTTCAGCTACGAATCCAACGACTTTATAACCGAGTTCCGGCTTATCCTCGATTTTGCCGATCATTTGACGGGCGCGTTCATTGGCTCCGGCCACCAGCAGATAGCGGTAATTGTATCCTGACCTCCTGGCACTCAACAACAAAACACGTAGAAATAAGCGGCTGACAATGCCGATGGCGGTCACCACCACGAAAAAAATCAGGATATTGAACAGGTTGAAACTCTTCACAGAGAATAACACACTAATCATCATCAACCAGAAGGAGGACAGTGTGGTGGCCTTCAAAAAACTCATTAACTGAGTATTGAGCCCAACAAGACGATCGAGTCGGTAACAAATAAAGTAATCAAAGATGGCAATCCATCCGACGCCGAGAATCAAAATTCCCAAGGCATCCTCAACTTGGAGGGTCGCCTCAAGAATATGCGTTCCCCCGAGCATCAGGATCTCCGGCCGGAAATAGATGATCCCGAGGCCGGAGAGCACCAGAATCAACTGGTCGCACACCCGGAACATCCGGATCAACAACTTATGGCGAAGACGAATCATGAATCAATCAAGTGGCTGAAGGAGCGATGGCGAAATTTCTCAATTTCCGCCAACCAGCCAACTAGGGGAATAATTACGGGTTTTGTTGAAGATGCAGGACACGTCTGCTTTGCCTTTAACCAATTCCGAATATCCCCATGTTAAAGCATCGCGACTGGTGTTATCCGCATCCAATACGAGCAATACCTTGTCCATCATGCCCGCCATCGCAAGCGTCCGACTTGTTTCGTGAATCGCCGGCATATCAAAAATGATGTAATCGTAAGCACTCGCCTGCAGATGTGGCATCAGATTATACAATTGGATTGGCGTGAAAGTTCTTAACCCACCCTTATCACGGCGAGCTAGGGCGCTCGCGTAATGTAGATTTCCCGCCGCTTTTTCGGAATTCTTTTTCCCATTAAGTTCGAGAGCACCGGTCAGCGAGAGCACCGGCACTTCTCCCGCAATCGGGTTCTGCTCGGGGTTTGATGAGCTGAGATCCACCAGCAACACTTTGGTATCCTCGATTTCCGAGAATGCCTTTGCCAGGCCCGCGGCGATGATGGATGCCCCCGCACCTGCGGAAAGCCCGGTCACCGCTACAAACTTGGGTTTGTGAATGTTGTTATTCACTACAAAGTTGAAGTTAATCCGATCCCTGAGTGTCTCCGTATAGGGAAGGATGAAATGCTCCGAACTGGCAACCGGGGCTTGCGTCGAAGGCGTGCCTACCGCTGTTAGTTCGAGTATATGATTACCATTGATAAGCGGGAATTCCTGATCTCCGGAGATTCTCAAATGGTCTTGTGTGCGACCGCCAAGATGCGGAATAGTCAACATCAATGGCAGTTGCAGACGGCTCTGAATCTCGATGGGCCGCTTGATACGACGGTCGAGCAGAAGCTCGATCACAAAGGCCAGTCCAAGTCCGAGAAACACCCCGGAACCGGCAAGACCCAAGATGATTTTCTGAGTTAGAGGATCGAACTTTTCAATCGGTTCCGATGGTTGCTGCACGATGGTGATATTCGGCATCCGCGACGGATCTAGAGTCAGATCCAGTCTTGCGTTCTTTAGATTGGTATCGAGTGTCCGATATTCCGAATCCTCGCTGTCGCGTTTTCGTTGGATGCTATCGATGCGGGCGCCCAAAGCATATTGACTGATGAATTGTCTGCCGATTTCGTTCAGATGTTCATTAAGCACGGCGATTTTGGCCTCAACCGCCGCGAGGCCGGCCTTCTTCAGTATCCAGTTCCCCTCCGCGTCTTGGCCTCCTCTAACAAGAGATTCGGCGTTTGCGATCAAAACCGGATAGATTTTTTCCAATGCCCGGCGTTTGGCGTCGTTGGTATCCAGTTGTTGTCGGTTCAACAGGATCAGGCGATTGCCTGGCTTGAACTTAACGCGTAACTCCAAATCACGCTTCTGAAGAAACCCGATGATTTCAATGAGCGAGCGATACTCGGTGATGGCCTGAGGCGGGGGCTCCTGATTGGTGGGGCGGCCATTTGCACGCGGAGAATTACCGATAGTGGCGTTGCCCGGTTGGTCAACGGATTCCTCCCCGGTATCCTGACCAAGCTCTCCAATCGACGCCCTTTGTTCCGCGACTTCTGCCCGTGCAGCCAATAGGTCCTCCTCGGTTTTACTCCGTTGTGAGGTCAACGCGGCGGTCGCATCCGCCAATGACATGATCCCACTTTCCGCACGCAATTGATTGAGCTCATCCTCTGTATCCTGGAGCCGGGCTTTCGCTTCTTTCGCCTGTTGCGCCACATCGTCAAACGCGGCGGCCGATCGGTGAATATCCAAATGCTTTGTAAAATAACATTCTACTAGGTTTGCCAATACATACTGTGGCAGTTCGCGCTCTTTAGCACCATAAAACAGGTGCAGGACGTTAGCACTCCGGCCGGGAAGAACTGACAAATTTTGAAGCAGCTTGCCGGCTGCGGCCGTCATTGTTGGAGCGGCCTCGGATTCGGGCAATAATTTTCCCGGGCCGACTGCTTTCGCCACATCCATTGCGAGATCGGCGCTGGTGAGAATCTCTATTTCCGTATTAATCACCGGATCCGTTGCTTTCTCACTCGGGCTTTTTTGAGTTTCATAAGGCTCTAAAGATCCTCGCTGCAAGACATAGCGAACCAGGAGTTTTGCCTCGGATTGGTAAAGCGGACGCTGCTTCAGATAAACAGCGCCTGCCGCGATGAAACCGAGCAACGAGAGGATGAGAATCATCCACTTGTGTCGGAACAGAACGTAAAGAATATCGTCCATTTGAAGACTTTTCTTCTCGGGGCTTGTATTAGATGGTTGCATAATATTATAGCGTTTTATCCGTCCAGTGTTTAATAACTTCGATTACTTGCTCAACCTGCACATCTGTTAACTCCGGGCTTACCGGGAGTGATACCAATTCGTCGGCACATTGTTCCGCAAGCGGCAAGGCGCTTTCCTGGCTTGCGTATGCTCGATAGGCCGGCTGCCGATGAACCGGCACTGGATAGTGGAGACCATAGCCGATTCCATGACTCTGAAAATCCCGGAGTAGCCCGTCGCGCCCGGACACGCGCAAAGCATAGATGTGCCATGCATGCGAGGTGCCTTCGGATTCACCGGGCAACATCAATTCCTCCGTGCCTGAAAGTGCTTTTCGATAGTGTCGGGCATGATGTTTTCGAATCCGGTTTCCCGCATCCAGATGACACAACATCATGCTCAAAACCGCCGCTTGAAGACCATCCATTCGGCTGTTCCAACCGATCACTTCATGTTGGTTTTTTCGTGGTTGGCCATGATCCCTGAGCATCCGTAGCCTGCCGGCCAAGTCCGCGTCGTCGGTCGTAACAGCCCCACCTTCGCCAAAGCCGCCAAGGTTTTTCCCAGGATAAAAACTGAAGCATCCCGCATCAGCCAGAGATCCGGCTTTCCGCCCATGCCATTCCGCGCCGTGTGCCTGAGCGGCGTCCTCGATCACACTCAGGCCGTAAGCACTGGCGATTTCCAAAATCCGCCCGATATCCGCGGGTTGGCCGAACAAATGCACTGGCAGAATCGCCTTGGTTTTCGCGGTCAAAACCTTCGTAATTCCCGACGGATCCATCGTGTAAGTTGCTGGATCAATGTCCACAAACACCGGCTTCGCGCCCGCCAGCAGGATCGCCTCAACGGTCGCAACAAATGTCAACGGCACGGTGACGACTTCATCGCCCGGGCCTATCCCCATGGCGACAAGTGTTAGCCACAATGCTTCCGTCCCGGAACCGACACCGATGGCATACTTTGTGCCGCAATAGGCGGCGAAATCCTCTTCAAAGCGTTCTACAAACGGACCACCGGCAAATTTTCCCGAATCCATAACCGCCGCCATCGCGGACAGATACTCGCTCCGCATGGGAGCGTGTCGCGCCTGTAAATCCATAAATGGAACCCTCATTCTGCATAAATCTCCAGTTGTTTTGTTAGTAGGCGCGCGGGATTTCCCGCCACCGTGGCGTTTGCCGGCACATCTGCGGTGACCACGCTACCTGCGCCGATCATGGCATTTTCTCCGATTACCAGCCCGCCTAGCAGGATGGTTCCCGAGCCGATCGATGCCCCGCGTTTTACGAGGGTCCGCCGAAATTCCCAGTCGTCCGATGTTTTCAGGGATCCATCCGGCCTTGTGGCTCGTGGATATCGATCATTGGAAAACATCACTCCGTGTCCGATAAAAACCTCGTCCTCCAGAGTTACGCCTCCGCAGATAAAGCTATGACTTGAAATCTTGCAACGGGCACCGACCACCGCATGCTTTTGGATTTCCACAAAACATCCGATCCGGGTTCCATCCCCGATCTCACAGCCATACAAATTCACAAAGCCATACATCTCGACCTGCTTACCAAGTCTGACATCGGATGCGATCCGCAGTGTGTCCTGTGATTTCATGAGGTTTCGCCCGATCATTGAATGGTATCTCCGGATATTGATGGAGACTCGGTGGGCGCGAACTCTTCTTCACCGGCTGCCAGTCGGTGGTTATACAAGGCTTGGCAAATCTGGCTCAGCAATATCCGTGGGGTGCGAAGAATCAGGTTCAAATCCAAGGTTGGCGACATTTGCTCTATATAGAATGCGTCCATCGCGTTCATTTCATTAAACGTCGCGCTGTTTTTGCCATGGACTTGCCAGATGCCGGTCATACCCGGCAATACGCTGAAGCGCACCCGTTGGTTTGATCTGAAATAACGCAGTTCTTCGACAATGCATGGGCGCGGTCCGACCAAACTCATTTCTCCGCGCAAGATGTTGAATAGCTGCGGAAGCTCGTCCAGACCGGCCGCTCTTACCAGACATCCGCCTGGCAACAAACGCGGATCGCACAGCAAATCCAATTTCACCATTGGCTGGTTAGATTTTACCAAATTATGAAAGTAGTTCTTATGGTGCTCACCAGACGCATCCATCTTCATGCTGCGGAATTTATAGAGTGTGAACCGCTTGCCATGTAGGCCGACCCGTCTCTGCCGGAATAACAATGGGCCTCGTGAAATTATCTTGATCCACATTGCTAGCGCCACCATCAGCGGTATCGTCACTGGCAACGTGATCAGAATATAGAGTAGGTCCAGAATGTGCTTCCATGCGGGCGGATCACAACGAATGGTCCGCACTGTGTGTGGATGGATTTGAGGCGGTTCGCTAACGGCAGAAGAAGGATTTTCATCGCGGATACAGGCACGTTTGGGGGCACGAGCCTTCCAATTTTTTTTAACAGCAGACATCACGGGGGGGGGGGATGGGGTTTATGTTGGGGGAATGGGGTTATGAACGATACTTCAGTTCAGATCATAGTCTTCATTGGAGTTTGGTTTTTTGACGAATGCCGGATGAATTTTTCAGTCGCGTTTGATGGCTGATACGCTGCCGCCCTTGGTCGTTCAGCGTTTTTTCACTGAAACCGATTTTGGGTGCGTGGTGAGTTAGCACGTCACACAGGTCCATTGATCGGTTTCTTCCGGATGCCACTCCCACCGTGCCGTGAAGTCACCCACAAAAAATGTGGGTGCGACGGCCGTGGGTGGGGGGATGCGGAAGGCGACGAATCAATAGGGGGGTGACGAGGGAACGAAGTATCGCACCTTCTCTTGAATATGTCGCTAGGCGATGACGCATCCCTTGATCCGATTGGGCGGCATATAAGCCTGCGCGGATCTCTCATGCCACATGCGTGAAATCCCCTACGTTTCCAACAATGCTCTCACCATCGCCGGATCCAGTTTGTTCGTAATATCCGCATCCGCCAGCAGACCTGCGGCGAGCTTGGCTTTTTCCTGTTGGAGTTTGTGGATGCGCTCTTCGACGGTGTCCTGGCAAAGGAGTTTATGCACAAAGACCGGCTTGTCCTGGCCGATGCGGTAGGCGCGGTCGGTCGCTTGCGCCTCGGCAGCTGGATTCCACCAAGGATCATAGTGGATCACCGTGTCGGCAGCCGTTAGATTGAGGCCAGTGCCTCCGGCCTTGAGCGAAATGAGAAATAACGGGATTTTTCCAGTTTGAAAATCCTCAACGAGTTTCCCCCGGTCTTTGGACGCCCCGGTGAGTTTCAAATACGCGATTTTTTCCTTCACCAAATGGTTCTCGATCAAGGCGAGCATGCTGGTGAATTGCGAAAAGATAAGAATCCGCCGGCCTTCTTCGATCAGCACGGCTAACAGCTCGGTGAGGAAATCGAGTTTGGCGGACTCGTGAACCGAGTTCGCATAATCATCGGGCAGCAGACGCGGATCGCAGCAGATCTGGCGGAGCTTGAGCAAGGCATCAAGAAAGACGATTTGATATTCATTTCCACTGCGGGCGGCGATCGCTTCGCGCACGCGTTTGTTCATGGTCGCCCTAACGGTTTCGTAGAGGTCTTTCTGCGCGGTGTGCAACTCGATGAGGTGGACGAGCTCGGTTTTCGGCGGAAGCTCCTTGGCGACCTGGTCCTTGGTTCGGCGCAAAATCAACGGGGCCACGCGTTTTTTCAGAAGCTCGTTGCGCTCCTCGTCGCCGTCTTTTTCGATCGGTTTGCGAAAGCGGGTGTTGAAGGCCTCCTCGCTGCCGAGGAAACCGGGAATCAGGAATTTCATCAGGCTCCAGAGCTCGCCTAGGTGATTCTCGACGGGCGTGCCCGACAGGCAAAGGCGTTGGCGCGCATTGAGTTTGCAGGCGGCTTGCGCGACTTTTGCTCGCGGGTTTTTAATGTTCTGCGCTTCATCAAGCACCACCATGTGGTAGGAAAATGTCTGGAGTTTTTCGATGTCGCGGTGGAGCAGGGCAAAGGATGTTAGAACAAGATCCGCATGAGGAATCGAGCGGTGGTATTTCCGGCGATCCGATCCACTGAGCACCAGCACGCGGAGATTTGGCGTAAAACGGAGCGCCTCGGCCCGCCAATTCGGGACGACGGAGGTGGGCGCGACGACAAGCACCGGCTGACCACGCGAATGACCGGATTGTTTTTCCGTGAGAATATGAGCCAGCGTTTGCAGGGTTTTTCCGAGGCCCATGTCATCCGCGAGGATTCCGTGCAGGCCATGGCGGGCGAGAAACTGCATCCAGCGGAAACCGGCGAGTTGGTACTCACGCAGCGTGGCATGGACGTCTTTCGATGGCTCCACCGCCTCGATGCCGGAGAAATCTTTGAGTTTTGAGGCGAGCTCGGCAAGATCCGGCGGCGCTTCGAGTCCCATGGCTTCCAGTCCGGCGAGCGTGGCCGCGTCCAACGCGTGCAAACGCGTCCGATCCGGAAATTTCGGGTCAATGAGTGCGGCGAGGTGCTGGAGAATCCCCCGCACCCGGCCGATCGGCAACTTCAGGGCATCGCCATTCGGCAGCGGCGCGTAAATGAATCCATTGTCCGGGCGATCAAGGGTTTCCTCGATAAAATCGCTTTCTAGCAACTCGGCAAGAATCGGCAGCAAGTCATGACGTTCTCCGCCGACATCGAAGCCGACCGAGAGGCTGAACCATCCGCCATCGCCCGGAGTGAGTTTGCTTTCCCACTGGGCGGGCGCTGCCTCGAAGACTCGGTGGCCGACGTTATCATCGACGGTCACCTGCCAGCCGGATTCTTCTAACCTGTCAATCCATTCGCCGCGGAATTGGTGCCAGAATAAATCGACCGGGATGCGGCTGGGATCGGGGAACCAGCGATCTTGAGGCATCGAGTTGCGGTTTTCGCGGGATTTCAGATTGAGGAGAAAGCGCCATGCGGAGTTGGATTGCAGCGAGGACAGCCCGGTATCCGAGAGTTCGCGGGCTGCAGCATTTTCCGCGGCAGCTTGATGGACAAGCAGTGCCGGGCGGCCATCGGTCAAGGTGACGCGACTCGTCCAATCCGGCATAGCGCCGCGCAAGGCATGGCGGTGGCCGGCGTAATTCACGACCGCCTCGGCGAAAATCCAAACCTCGGGATCCGGCTGACCGAGCGACTGAAGCAACAACTTCGATGTCCGGTCCACCACCTCGCGCGTCACGTGCAATTCAAACACCGGCTCCGGCGCGATCCGCGGAAGTTCCGCAGGCGGCGGCGGGGCATTCACCGGAGCTTGTGGCAAGGCCACAGCCACGGCGGCCTTGATGCTGTGCCCGCTCAAACGCGTTAAATCGCGCTCTTTTTCCGCCTTGATCAACAACGCCGCAGCGTGGTGGCAGAAACCGCCAAGCTCACAGGAACATCGAGTTTCGAAATCCCAAACTCCGTTCACCGACCAGAAATCCACCTCCGTCTCCTCCTTCGCCACTTCCCCTATCAACGAAAACAAATCTTCCACCGCTTCATCAAGCCGCAGTTCCCGGACTTTCGGGACCAACGCGCGCGCGGCGGCGAGAATCTCGTCGTCGAATCGGTTCTTCCAACGGGAATCGCGGAAAAAGTGGTATGGTTGTGGCTCGGCGGGCACGGAACTACAGGTTCGAGAGTGAATTTCCTTCGTCAAATTCGCACTACTAACCGATCACCTCGACCGGAGCGTCGGGCAGAGCGTTGAGAAAGGATTTGCCGTAGCGTTTGGTTAGAATCCGGTTATCGAGGATGCAGACGAGGCCATGATCACGCTCGGTGCGGATCAAGCGGCCGACGCCTTGGCGCATTTTGAGAATCGCCTCCGGCACTGAGTAATCCATGAACGGATTTCCGCCGGCGGCCTCGATCGCCTCCAGCCGTGATGCCGTTAGAGGATGGTCCGGCACCGCGAAAGGCAGGCGTGTGACGATCACGTTTGAGAGTGCCTCGCCAGGCACATCCACGCCCGTCCAGAAGCTATCCGTTCCGAATAGCACGCTGTGGATGTCTTTGCGGAATTCCTCGATCATTTTATGCCGCGGCATACCCTCGCCCTGCATCAGAACGCGCCAACCTTTTTTACGGAAAAACGCCTGCAAGCGCTGGGCCGCATCGCGCATCGTGCGGTAGCTGGTGAATAACACGAAGGCCCGCCCCTCGCTCTCGGAAACCGCCTGCTGAATGCCCTCCGCAAGCATTTCGTCATACTTCGGCGTCCCGGGGTCCGGCACGGATTTATAAATGCGGATGCGCATTTGCCGTTGATAATCAAAGGGGCTGCCGATGCACAAAGCGCGCGCTTTTTCCGCCCCCACGCGACCGCGAAAATACCCGAGTTTCGGATCCCCGACGCCGAGCGTGGCGCTGGTTAGCACTAAGCTTTTGCCGGGACCGAAAAGCAACGGCCGCAGGCGATCCGCCACATTGACCGGTGCCGCGTGCAAACTGTATTGCGTCTCATCGCGGCCACCGCGCTCGACCCAATACACGCTGTCGTCGTTGGCCTGATCAAGAAACGCGGCAACCGAGCCATGGGCTTCGCGCAAACGCCGCGAGGCGTCCTGCAACTCGGCGCGCGTCGATTCGCCCTCCACATCCGCCGCAAGCGAATCGATTTCCTGCCACAGTCTGCGGAGCGGTTCCGCCAAAGTATTAGGCACCACTTCGGGTTCTCTCAACCGACATTCCTTGGAAAAATTGCCGAACTTCGAGGCATCGCCGATTTGGTGGAAAAACCCATCCGCAGCCATCAGCGCATCCTCCACGGCAGCCATGGCGGACGCCTTGCGAAACGCCTTGAGTAAGCCCTTGCGCGTCTTCGGATGATAGAGCCGCTGCAAATCATAACGCAGGCCCGATTGGGAAACCCGCAGACCCAACTGAACCGCCGCCACCTGCTCGATGGTGTGCGCCTCGTCTAGCACCGCAAAGTCGCCGGGAAAAAGGAACCCCCCGGGTTTTTTCGTGTTTTCCTCCTCGTCTTCCAGAATGTCGGTATTGAGCAGCGCGAAAAACAAGGTGTGATTCACCACCACCAATTTCGCATCCGCCGCCGCCTTGCGCGCCTCTTGGAAAAAACAATTGCCGCGCGGCCCGCAATTCCGCGCCGTGCAAAGATGCGCCTCGCTGCACACTTGTTGCCAGACTTTCATCTGCGGCTGGAAATCCAAATCGCTCAACGTCCCGTCACGCGTTGCCTCGGCCCACCGGCGGATCGCCTCGAGCTCGTCGTTTTCCGAGCTGGTGAAAAGATCGCCCGTTTGTTCGATCGCCCGACGCAATCTCAGCGGGCACAGGTAATTCTGCCGCCCTTTCAACAAGACCACCGGAAATTCATCACCAACCAATTTCCGCACAATCGGGATGTCCTTGCGCACCAATTGTTCCTGCAAATTGATCGTGTGGGTGGAAATTACCCCCTTGCGGCCGGTTTCCAGCGCAAACCGCGCGGCCGGCAACAAGTAAGCCAGTGATTTTCCCACGCCAGTGCCTGCCTCGGCAACGAGTGGCTCGGACTTCAACAAAGCTTCCGCCACCGCCACCGCCAGCTCTTGCTGTTGCGGCCGAAACTCAAAATCCCGCGATTTTGCAAGAATCCCCTTCGTCGAAAATGCCTGCCGGATCGCGTCGCTAAACCCGGGAATTGCTTGGCCATCCGTGAGGGAGATCATGTCCCGGCCATCGCACTCCGCATCCGCCCCGCTGCCAAGCCGCAAGTTTCCATTCCCCCACAACACGCACGACACCCCGCCCCAACCCCGGTCAGTCTCCGCTGTTTCCACATCAGGAAAAAGGCTGAATTCACCGTGGCACGGGCATCCTGCGCGCCGCCTTTCTTCCCGCCACCAACCGCTTCGCCATAACTGCTCCAGTGGTAATCCGCTGGATCTTTCACGATCCCCGCCCTCACCGGATTGAGATCGGTGTAAGCCGCCATCGTCCGCGTCGCCATCCCGCTTTCCACAATCACGCTCTTAAAGCGCTCCTCCCACAAAGTTCCCGTCCGCCATGCGTCCGATTGAACCAGCATTTTATCGAAGTCCATCGGGTCGCTATTTCGTTGTGATTGCGAAATAAAGCAATCATAGTAAGGCTGTTAGTGGCACGGATGATTAGCGGGCGTTGAAGATGCGGGAGGCGGAGAGGGCGAAGTTTTCCGGGTCATACATTGACTCGACTTTGGCGGGTGGGGCGGTCGCTGAGCCGGCGATGGTGCAACGCGCGAGGTAGGTGATGGTGTAGGTGCCCTTGCGCGAGACCTCATCGAGGAAAAACACGGCGCGGTCACTGCGGAGTTCGGAATGGCTGATGTTCCAATCGTTCTCGCTGGTGGAGACGCCGAGGCCGCTGCTCTGTGATTTGAAGTCGGTGTTGACGGTCTCAAACACGCTGGGCAGCGGGTCTTCAATGACGAGGTATTTCGTATCGTCCTTCGGCAAGGTGACACGCAGGGAAACGCGGATGAGGTCGCCGAGCTTAGGTTCCGTTAGGGGTTCGGCGGAGCCATCGGAATTGATGCGATAGTAAAGTCGGTCCACCGACAGGCCGCTATTGGCAACAGGTTGGATGGGGGCGACCGGAGGCTTGGAGGCGACACGGATGCGGACGAAGGCTTTTTGGTCGGCGGTGCAGTTGAGTTTCAGGTTGGGTCCGAGTGCGAGCGAGCGGATGGCGGTGGGGGCTTCCGGAGTGAGTTGGATTGTCTCGGCGCCTTCGCTGGTATCGAGGTTGAGGGAGATGACTTCGTTTTGAGTTGCCGCGTTTTCGTCGGCATAGGCGCCCATCGCGACGAGTGACCATCCGTTGGCCCAGGTGCTGCGCCAGTGGCCATAGGGATTGCGCTCGTTGAGCATGCGCTCGAGGGATTTGATGGCTTCCGGGCCTGCGGGATCGATCGATGTCCAGGCGATGAGTTCGAACGCTCTATCCGGGGAGTATGGCATCCAGTCGTCGTTTTTGAGAATGAACGGTTTTTTTGATGTGAGAATCATCCGCGCGGACGCATTATTTATCATATTTGAACTATCATTGCTCTTTGCGAAGGCAGCGGCGAGCATGGCGCGGGCGGCTGGCGTTAGATCTGCGAGTCGATCGACCATGGCGCTTTGATAGGCCTCCTGCGGAGCTTTGGCGAGAGCGAGCACGTACAGGGTGCGGGCGTGGGTTTCGAGGGCGGAGGCCGATTTGGCATCAGCAAGGCCGCGCAGGCTTTCGATCAAATATTGTTTGAGCGAATCGATGGCGGCAACCGGGACGCTCGCGCCGGCTTGGGAGGCCAAAACAAGGCCCATTCCGGCATAAGGTGTAGCCCAATCGACGGCGTCCGTGCCGCCGGGCCAGTAGGTGAACGAGCCATTTGGAAGTTGCATGGAAAGCAGGCGGTCAGCCCCGGCTTGGATGGCGGATTTGACTTTTTCGTCGGTGAGTTTAGCGAAGGAGGGAATGACGTTCTTGAGCGGCTTCACGGTGCACCACGGGATGAGTGAGGAAGTGGTTTGTTCGACGCATCCGTAGGGGTAGTGCAAGAGGAAATCAATGGAGCCTGCGGCTTCGGCGAGTGGCGAGCTGGCGAATTCGAGGTCGAGGGTGCCGGTGCCGTCGAGCAGTTTGGGATCGAGCGCTTTACGGAGATCGCCGAGGACGCCAGGTTGGTCGAGTTTGACGAACTTCACTTGGCGGAGCAGCGGCATGGGGTAGGCGACTTGGAAGCGGGACTCCACGGCGTCTGACAGTTGCCGGGTGAGATTCTCGTTGAGCACGCCGTCCTTGAGGGAAACGGGCGTTGCTTTCCAGGAGAGCACGGCTTCGCCGGTATTTTCCGCGATGGTGGGGAAAACCAAGGTGGCGGAGGCTCCTGGCGCGAGGCTGATGGTTTCCTTGGTCCCGCCGAGCGCGCGGCAAACGGGGGTTCCGGCAGCGGTGTGGGCGTTGAATTCGATTTCCCAGGTGCCGGAATAGCGTGATGCGTTCTGGACGAGGACCTGTGGATTGATCGTATCCGTTTGGTGGGCGAAGCGCGGCGCCTTTGGCTCTAACATCAGATCTTTTTTCACGACGATGGCGGACTCGGCATGGCCGAAGCGCTTGGTTTCGTGGTGGGCGATGGCGATGACGCGGTAGCGAGTCAGTGTATCGGGAAGTTTGAAGGTGTGACTGAATTTTCCGGCGGCATCGGTGATGATGGTGGGTGCCCAGGTTGCGCAGGGGTCGAAGTTTTTACGGAGGAGATCGGCGAGTTTCGAGAGATCGCCGCCGCCGCCGACGAAGAAGCCCTTGGTGTTGAATGATTGCATTTCCGGGTCTTCCGCGATGAACGATTCGAATGAGGTGCCGGCTTCCACGCCGAGGATGCGCGGTTGATAGAAATACTCCATGGGTTTGGGCGTTTCATAGCCCATGACGGCGAGCGTGCCTTCATCCTCGGCATAGAGTGTGATTTCCGCGCCGCCGGCGGGTTTGCCATCGGCAAGGGTGATGGTTCCTGAGAGCGTGGCGTTATCGCCCGGGCGTGAGCCTTCGGCGGGGGCATCGAGGTCGACGGTGAGGTTGTCGCGTTGGTTATCGACGAGGAGTTCACAATAGCCGAGGCGGAGTTGGGGTGCTTTGAAGGTGCGGGCGGAATCCTTGGCACCCTTGACGATGAGCACGGAGACATAGGCGTTAGGGGCGTCGTCCATGGTGAGAGGAATTTCGATGACGGGTTTGTCCGCCTTGAGTTGGACGAGGAATGAGCGGAGGACTTTTTCGCGTTCGATGGTGACGAGGGCGGTGCCTTCGATGGGGGTGAGGACAAGGACGCGAGCGGTATCGCCGGGCTGATAAGATTTCTTTTCGGCGACAAGTTTTACGCGCAATCCGTCTTCGTATTGCCATGGATATTGATCGGTGCCGTAAACGTGGAAGCGAGTGACGGTGGTGATCGGGTGGCCATCGGGATCGGTGCCGCGGAGGGTGAGGAAGTGCAGGCCGTTGGACTTCGGCGTGATGGTGTAGAGTTGTCCGTCTTTTTCCGAAGCCGTGGGATTGAGGGTAATTTCCTCGGTGGAGATGGTTTCCTCGGTTACGTCATTGCGGGTGGTTGTTTCCCCGGAATCATTGCGGGTTTTGGTGGCGGAGTTCAGTTCTCGGGTGAGGGTGGCGGTGAGTTTGAGCTGATGCCTGAAGGGTTTTTCCGAGGGATCGATGGCGACGATGCGGAGCGGCAGGGCTTCGCCGACGCGGGCGAGACTGTCGATGCGCGAGATGCCGACATAGACGGACGTCGGATGGACCGTGGTGGTGGTCCGGGCGGTGAGCGTCTGGTTGTTTGCATCGGTGACTTCCGAGGCGATTTCGATTTCCCGCGGTTGGGGAAAGTCGGCCTGCGGGATTTGGATAGAGAAGATGGCGTTGCCATCGGCTGCTAACTGGGCTTCTCCGAGGAGTTGGGACGTGTGGGTGGTCGAATCGCCCTCGTCATCCTGATAGCCGAAATAGTGATACCAATAACCCCAGTCATCGCTGCGGTGATTGCCGAAGAGGAAATCGCGGAAACGTTCCGGGTAAGGATTCTGGGTCGTGATCCGGCTGAAGTGTTTTACGGTGCCTGCGGCGACGGGTTGCCCCTGATAGTATTTTGCGGAGAGCTCGGTGGTGACGGTGGTGGCGCCGATGGCGGGGTCTGGAATGCGCTGAGTGATTTCAAAGGCATTGCGGCGGAATTCCTCGACGCGCAGTGGTATTTCGAAACGGGCGCTTTCAAGGATTTGTTCGCGTTTGCTCCAGTTGTTTTCGATGGCCTCCGCGGCGGCGAGTTCGTCGGGGAATTCCAGACGGATCGAGTGGGAGCCGGTTTTGACCGGGGCGAGTTTGTGGGTGAAATCGAATGATCCGTTAGGTGAAATTGTGACCGGCTGGTTGAGAATTTCCTTTTCGGTGGGATCGATGATGACGATGCGCGCGCTGCTGGATTTTGACGGTTCGATGGCATTGCCGTGGAGGCTGCGAAGGATGCCTTTGAGGCGAATGGTTTCGCCGGGCCGGTAGAGTGAGCGGTCGGTGAAAAGGAAGGCCTGGCGGGAGGATTCGGCCGGGGTGTTCCAAGCATAGCGGACCGGGAAATGCCAGAGGCCGACGGTTTCAAGTGTGCTATCAAATGCGGTGATGTAGGTGTCATTCTCGCGCGTGGCGACGAGGTGGCGGGCGGTTTTCAGACGCGGCAAGGTGGCGAGACCTGAGGCGTCGGTGGAGGCTTGCTCAAGGGCGGCGGCATCCTCGCCGAAGAGTTGGAGTTTCACGCCGGGGAGAGGGGCTCCGGTATCGCAGGAAAAGGCATAGATGAAGGCTTCGTTCGGCGTGAGTTTCCAGGCGAGGCCGATGTCGGTGAGTTGAATGATGGCTTGGGTGAGCGGGCGGTCGCTGCTTTGGGTATCCTTGTGTGCTTGGCCGGAGGCTTCCAGAAACAGGACGCCGGTTTGGATGTCCTTGGGCAGGGTTTCATTCCAATTGAGGGTGATGATTTTTGTGGTGTCGATGGGGTTGCCGAGCGGGATTTCCTGATTGGCAAGGCTGATGCCGACGACCATGGACCACGGGAGCGGAGCGGTGCGGCGGATGGATTCGTTGTCGGGGCCGTTGCCGGAGACGTTGCGGTATCCCTGGAACGCGCGGACGAGGTCTTGGCCGCTGAGTTTCTTGATGCGGATTTGGGCGTTGGCGAGGTTCTGCGTTAGAACGCGGTATTGGCGGGTGCCTTTGGCCAGTTGGCCGACGTCTTCAGAGGGCAGGGCGATGAGGGGATTGAGGTGTTCGAACACGACTTTCTCGGTGATGCCGTTTTTGAGTGGGAAGCCGATTCTGGAAACGAGGCCGGGCCGGATGGTGACCGAGTATTGGTCTGCAGCGGACAGGTCGCCGGAGAGTTGGATGGTTTGTCCCTCGGACTCGACAGTTAGATTTCCGGGGGACGGGACGATGCTGAGGAATTTGGTGAGGAAGTCGGCGGGAAGTTCCTCGGGAAGCAGGTGGTTGAAAGTGATAGAAATCCGGCGGGGTTCGTCGGCTACGACATGGCTGGCGATTTTGCGGATTTGAAACGGCTCGATGTTGCCGATGTCGTAATGCGCCTCTTCGGTGAGGCGGGCGGTGGCGGAAGTGTTAGGCAAGCCCTTGAGAGTTGAGAGGCGCCAATTTTCGCCGGCTGGCAAGGGGGTGAGCGGACGGGCGACGAGGATGTTGCGGGCGACTGCATCGGTGGCTGGCGCGCTTCCCCAGCGGGCGTTCCAGGATTTGTAGTTGCTGGCGAGTTCGCTCGTTCGTTCCGCGGTGGCGCGTTCGATGTGGGCGGCGACTCGTTGGCCGGATTTTGAGGAAAAGGAAATGAACGAGCCTGCGGTGGCGGGATCGATATCATCATTGAAAACAAGAATCCACTCGCCGGTGGAGGCCGAGTAGTCGGAGTTCCAGCGATTTGGCGCGGAACTCGAAACGATGCGGAATTCTTCGGCGGCAAGCGTGGTAAATTGGCCGGCAGGGACCGCTGAATTGTCGATGTGTTTGCGGTTTTTAGGGATGGAGAACGCATACGTTGCGCCGATGACGGGGCATTGGTCAGGGAGAAATTCCGCGATGTTTTGGGCTTTCCAGCGCAGTTTGCCGGGCAAGGCGGGTTTGATTTCGAGCCAGGAATTTTCGACGGTTTTGCCGAGTTCGGTGGTAGGGGTGACGGGCAGGTCGAGCACGAGGTCGATCTTGGATTCGGGCACCAGTGACGGGGTGGAAACGACGAGGCGTGGAGCGGCGGAAGCGGCCATGGTGATGGCCATCAACGCCGTAGCGGCGAGTTTCTGTGTTTTCATAACAAGCATGGCCCTTGGCCGGGCGCACAATATAACTGATAATCTAAAAATGAACATGGAATTTCCCTAGTCCGTCGGGAAATTTCATGATGGTAAGTTTTTCCGAAACGATCGGGATATTAAAAGAGAAGCGCATCATTACGCGGGTCAGGGACACGCCAGCTGAAGCCCAATGCCTTTAAGCATTTGCATTCGGGCGCGAAGCACCCGAGAGCGGAGGGGTGCTCGCCGAATCGCCCTGACCATGACGTGACAATGAAAAGCGCTTCGCTCACCTCATCGGCCCGATCATGGGCATCGGCGAACGGATTCCGCCGCTCTTGGGGCGCCTCACTATTTCATATCCACCGCTTTGATTTGAATCAAAAGGCATTTGGCTGAAGCCAGCGCTCCGATTGCGGCTAAATTTTCCGATCATTTCCCTAGTGTAGGGACCCTGGCATCGACGACATTTCATGGATTGACCAATTTTTCAGAACTCAGAGCATGTCAGTCATGCAATTGGATGATTCATCGGGAAATAATTCCGGAATCAGGGAGTGCTGGCGATGGAGAGCTCGCTTTGTGCCGCGCCAGAAAACCACAAGCCGGACTCATTCGCGGATTGGCAGGACTGAGCTTGAGTTGCTCGCCGTGGGACTTGCGTTGGCCCGGAAGCTGGCTAAACTCCCTTCCACTTTCATGAATTGCCGCCACTTTTCCATCGCGGGATTAGTCCTCTCCGCCCCGTTTGCGTCCGCCGCCCCGGCGGCAGTCGCCGCCGCGCTTCCAGAAGCGGCTTCCAAGCAGTTGAACTTTGTGGAAATCGTCTATGCCGGCGGAATCATGATGTATCCGCTGGCCTTGCTCTCGATCATCGGGGTGGTGCTGATCCTCATTTACTTGCTCACCATCCGCCGCAATGCCGTGGTCAGCGATCGCTTCATGGATGCCGCCGAGGCGATGATCCGCAAGCGCGACTACCTCGGACTCATCGCGTATTGTCACCGCCAGAACGAATGCATGGCACGCGTGACCCAAAAAACCTTAGATTTCATGACCAAATACCCGATGGCCTCGTTCGGAGGGGTGCGCGAAGTGGCCGAAGCCGAGGGCTCGCGCCAAGCCGGTCTGCTGAGCTCGCGGATCACTTACCTCGCGGATATCGGTGCCATCGCTCCGATGGTCGGCCTGCTTGGCACCGTCTTGGGGATGATCAAATCCTTCCTGCAAATTTCCTCTGGAGACGTCGCCGGCGTCCGCCAAATGGAGCTTGCCGAGGGTGTTTCCGAGGCACTCATCACGACGGCGGCCGGCCTGATGATCGGGATTCCTGCCTTGGTGTTTTACTCGCTTTTCCGGGGCCGCGTGCAGAAATACATCGCCGAGCTGGAAGCCGCCGCCACCCACCTCATGGCCCTGCTTCATTCGCAAGTGGAGCGTCAACAAAGTCCGGCCGCTTACAACACCCCGGATCAACGGACCCGTGAGGATTATGCCATGCCGGTCTATTCTCCCATCGGTGGCGAGCGCCGCGATATCCAAGGGATCTGAAATTTTCGAACATGAAATTCTCGAGCCGACAACCGGAGCCTGCGGCCATGCAATTGGCACCGATGATCGATATCGTGTTCCTGTTGCTGATTTTCTTCATCGTCACCTGGCAATTCACGCGATCGGAAACCGAGCTCAACGTCTCGGTGCCCACTGCGGAGGAAGGCTCGGAACTGAATCGCCCCAAGGGTGAAATCATCATCAATGTCCTGGGAGACGGCGTCATCCGCGTCGAAGGAACCACCGTGGATTTGGTGCAACTCCACGAAAAACTCGCCTCCATCGCCGAGCAGTTTGAAAACCAGCCCGTCCGCATCCGGGGCGATGGGAAAGTCGCCTACCAACGGATTGTGGAAGTCATCGACACCTGCCAGAAGGCGGGCATTTGGAATATTTCCTTCGCGACCCAACGCCCGTCACCCGCCGAGTGATTCTAAATTCTGAAACATCTTGAAACGCACGCTCGCATTCCTGCTCCTCGCCGCCAGCCCCGTGATCGCCCAAGTGCCACGGGCCGGAGTGGTGGATCCTGCGCTCGCCCCGGATGCCGCGAACGATTTTTTCCAACGTGGCAAGAATCTTTACGATTCCGCGCAAACCGCCACCGATGCTACCAGCCGCCAAGATCTATACCAACGCGCGGCCGGGATTTTGAACGATTACATCGTCGAATTCCCGAACCATCCGAATACCGAAATGGCGTGGTGGTATCTTGGTAACAGTTATTACCAATCCGGCTACGCCGAGGATGGGAAACGTTGTTTCAGCACCTTGTTGAACCGTTACGGCAAGGGCAAGTGGGCTGCCGCCGCCGCCTACACCCTCGCCGCGGACCACTACAACAAAGCGGAATACGCGCTCGCCGCCCCGATGTTCGAACGCTACGCCGCGAATGCCGCGAAACCCGAGGAGCGCCCGCGCGGCAATTACTTCGCCGGAAATTGCTACCGCCAACTCGGCCGCGACCGCCAAGCCATCGCCTCGTTCAAAAGTGTCGTCGAAGACCCCGCCGGCAGCGCTTTCGCCCCGCAAGCGAAAGTCGCGCTCGGCCACTTGGCCCTGAATGCCGGCAAACTGCTGGAAGCGCTCGAGCAGTTTGAAGCAGTCATCGCCGCACCGCACGCCGCGAAAATCCGGGGCGAGGCGGCCCTTCAGGCAGCCCTCACCGCCACCAAGCTCGACCGGACCGATCTCGCGGAACGCTACCTCACCCTCATCATGCAAACTCCCGGTATGGAGGATTTCCGCGTCGATGCGCAGACCGCGATGATGGGAAATCATTTTGCGAAAAAAGAATACAAGGACGTGATTTCCGTGTTCCGAAGCAGCACCACCAAAGCCGCAGGTGACAAGGAAGCCGCCCGCCTGATGATCGTCGCCCGCTCCTACATGCGTCTCAAACAACCGAAGGAGGCGCTGGGCTTATTCCGTGAAGTCGAGCGACTCGTCAAACCCGAGACCGACATCGCCTTCCAAGCTTCCTATTACCGCCTGCTCTGCTTTTTCGAAATCGAGGGTCGTCATCTTCCGGATCAGGTGGACGCCTTCCTCCAACTCTATCGAAAAGCGCGCCCGGAAGATCCCCGCATCCACACCGCTTTGATGATGAAGGCGGAAACTCTGTTTTCAAACAAGAAAGTCGCCGAGGCGGCACAGGTTTACAGCGAAGTCAGCGCCTCGATTGTCAGTGAGAAAAACCGTCCCGGCCTTCTCTATCAACGCGGGTGGTGCCTTGCCGAAGCGGGCGATCACCAGGGGGCGATCCGCTCGCTGAGCGAATTCATCACCCGCTATCCGAAGGATTCCCGCATCCCATCCGCCCTCGCCAAGCGGGCCAAAGCCTACTCCAACAGCGCCGAACCCCAAAAGGCCATCGCGGATTTCGACCGCCTCACCGCTCCTAACATTCCTGCCGACCTCTCCTCGTTCGCCTGGCTCGAATCCGCCCGCATGCGCCGCGGCGAAAACAACATTCCGGACATGATCGCCCGCTATCAGGGACTGCTTCAGAATGTCGAAAAGCTCAGCGACAACCTCCAGTCTGAAGCAAACTACTGGATCGGCTGGGGAATGATCAAAACCAACATCGCCAAAGACTCGATCCCCTATCTCGAAAAAGCCCGCACCCTCCGCCCGGACGCCTACCGCAAACATGCCGGCATCCTGCTCGCGCTGGGTTATTTCGCCTCTCAGGATGCCGATAAACTCGCTGCGGAAATCAATCTCGCCATCGATGGGAAATACGAGGAAGACCTGCCGGATCAGGCGCTCCAGTGGGCCGGCATGCAAGGCTACAACTCCGGGCAATATGCTCAGGCCGCGAAATTCCTCAGCCTCATCGCCACCCCGGATGAACCCCGCGCCACATCCAAGGAAGTCTGGCGCTACTTGGCCAAATCCCGACTCGAAACCGCCGATGCCGAGGGCGCACTCATCGCCGCCTCCAATGTCCTCCTCGTCGAAGACAACTCGGCATGGAAGGCCGATGGATTGCTCGACCGCGGACGCGCGCTTCTCGCCTTGGATCGCGCTGCCGAAGCCCGCACCGCGGCCGATGAAGCGCTCGCTTTGCGCCCGCAAGGCCGCACCAGCGGCGGCGTCCGGATCCTCATCGGCGATCTCGAAATGAAGGCCGGCGATCCCAAAAAAGCCTCCGCCGAATACCTCATCGTCATCGGTTTCCTCGATGACAAAAATCTCAAACCGCTCGCCCTCTCGAAACTCGTCGCCGCCCTCGAAGCCCAAGGCGACAAGCCCCAAGCGGAAAAATACCGCCGCCAACTGAAGGCGGAGTTTCCCGACTGGAAATAACAGCCAACCCTTTTCTAACGGAGCGCTGGCTTCAGCCGGCGAGGCCATCTCCAGAGCCACTTACTCGTATTCTCTAACACAGGCCGACTGAGGCCAGCGCTCCGGCGAAATCAATTTCCGTCTCGAACTCATCAAATCAAATATTCCTGATTGCATCCCTGCGTCCGCAGGTTTTAAAAAACCACTGCCTAAAACGATCTGCACAAGGAACTCCTGATTCAGAGAGGCTAAAGGTTTTACTGAAATTCAAAGCTCCCATGCTGAACCAACCTCCTCTTTCCAACGTCCAGAATCTACTTTTCCCGGCTTTTCCCGGCCTGCAAGCCACACAGCAGATGGCCTTGCAATTCCAGCTGGGAGAATCTCAATGGTGGCCCCGGGAACTCCTCGAAACTCACCAGTTTAGGCAACTGAGACAGCTGCTTGCGCACGCCTGTCAGACAGTGCCCTTCTACCGGGATCTTTTCGCCGCTAGGGACATCAGCCTTGCGGCGACCATCGATCGCGCCTTCCTCGAGACGCTGCCCGTGGTGCGTCGCTCGGATTTTCAATCCGGTTCCGAACCATTTCTGTCAACCGCGCCGCCCAAGGAACATGGTCCGGTGAGTTTTGGGATGACCTCAGGCTCGACCGGACGGCCCATCCGCTTCGGTCGCAGTGTCGCGACTCAGACGCTTTGGGGCGCATTCGCTCTGCGTGACCTGCTCTGGCATCCCCGCGATCCGTCCGGCAAACTTTGCGCCATCCGCTGGTCGCACCGTGGCGTGGCCAAAGCGCCGGATGGAACCTCCCATCCGAGTTGGGGAGGAATCACCGACCCACTCTTCAAGTCCGGCCCATCTGCGGTGCTCAACGTCAATTCCACGCTTGAGGACCAAATGGCTTGGCTTCAACGCGAAAAACCGGACTTTATCGTTTCCTACGCTTCAAACCTGCAGGCGCTCGCTGCCTATGCGACACGGCATGGCATTGCCCTACCGCGCTTACGCGAACTGCGCACCGTCGGCGAGACGGTGACGCCCGAAACCCGACGGCAGCTATCAGAAAGCTGGCAGGTCAAAATTATCGACTGCTATTCCTGCGAAGAATCGGGCTATATCGCGCTTCAGTGCCCGGACCACGACCATTATCACATACAAGGGGAGAGCGTCATCGTCGAAATCCTCGACGATGAAGACCGCCCCTGTCCGGTTGGCGTTGTCGGCCGAATCATTCTAACAAATCTGAACAACTTCGTCACGCCCCTCATCCGTTACGAAATCGGTGACTACGGCGAACTTGCGGAAGCGTGCCCCTGCGGACGTGGCCTGCCCGTCATCAAGCGCATCCATGGTCGCAGCCGCAATCGCTTGATGCTTCCCAACGGTGAAAACCTGTTCCCCAACTTCGGTGATAACGGCCAAATCACCGCCATGACTGGAGTGCCGCTCTACCAATTCCAATTTCTCCAGCATTCGCTTCAAATGCTCGAAGTGAAGTTGGTGATGGCTCGCCCGCTGGACTCCAGTGAACAAGCCAAGGTCGCTGAAGTCCTGCTTCGAAACCTCGGCCACTCGTTTGAGGTCGTCTTCAGCTTCCCCATCGAGATCCCGCGCGGGCCGAACGGCAAGTTCGAGGAGTTCAAGTGCCTGATCGGAACCCTTGATTAAGCGGGGCACGGATGTTTCCCTGCAGCCCAGAGTCGCCATGTTAACTCAGCCACCCCTATCCAACGTCCAGAATCTACTTTTCCCGGCTTTTCCCGGCCTGCTAGCCACACAGCAGATGGCCTTGAAATTCCAGCTGGGAGAATCTCTATGGTGGCCCCGGGAACTCCTCGAAACTCACCAGTTTAGGCAACTGAGACAGCTGCTTGCGCACGCCTGTCAGACAGTG
>CAYRLT010000319.1:0-3463 GCA_964425095.1 uncultured Luteolibacter sp. | reverse complement strand
AGGCAGCTATGGCTTCGAGATCAGTCCAGCCATCGAGTTTCTTTTTCCGTGGGAGCAAACCACCCTCAGCTTCGGCTATATCTATTCCCTGAAATACTTCGAGAACAAGCCCGTTAACAGCACTGGTCACGACGATAATACGCAGGACTTTCATGCCGGCCTCACCCACGCCTTCAGCGAGCGGTATAGTATCAGCTTGAGGGACTCGTTCGTTATTGGCCAGGAGCCGGATTTTCTACGGGCAGGGAATACATTCACCACGTTCCAACGCTATTCTGGAAACAACATGCGCAACTACGGCGTGATTGATTTCTTGGCCCAAGTCACTCCTGATTTTGGGCTTGATCTGGGCTATGCCAACACCCTGGTTAATTACTCGGATGATGCAAACCCTGCTCAAACGGGCGTGGCCAGCAACGCCGGTCTTTTGGATGAGCTCGATAATGTAATCCACCTCGATGGCCGCTACCAGCTCCAGCCGCAGACCGTTGGGATCCTCGGCGTCCAATACCGGCAGACCGCTTACACTGGTGATCAGCCGATCGGTGTTTACGACACCGGTGAGGCGGTGATGAGCGATGCCCGAAATGCTCGCTCATATTACGGCTATGTGGGGCTTGACCACAATTTCCGGCCGGACTTCACAGGGTCAGTCCGGCTAGGCGGCCGCTATACCGATTATTACAACTCCGCGGAGAGTGAGAACCAGGCTAGTCCATATGCGATGCTCAGCCTCAAGTACACTTATTTGCCGGAAAGCTCGATCCAATTCGGGGGCAGTTATGATTATAGCCCGACTTCTTTGACACCCTACGCAAACGCAGCCAATTCAATTAACACCAGCGCGGAAGCGGGCACCGTGTTTGTGGCGCTGACTCATCGGATAGTCCCCAAGCTTTACGGCAGTGTTCTGGCTCAGTATCAGAACAGCATGTACGTCGGTGGGACGATCGATGGGCAGAGCGACAACTTCTACCTCGTCGGCCTGAATCTGCGATACCAATTCAACCCCAATTTTTCGGCGGGGGTGGGCTACAACTACGACAATCTGAGTGGCGTGCAGCCTCATTATGACCGAAACCGGGTTTACCTCGGGATTACAGGCAGCTATTAGTTTAACTCCGACACGCTGACTTGCTGACCGGGGGCTGGGCTGTCATGACTAGCCCCCGTTTCATTTTGATTTATGGATCCACTGAAAGTGACGCCACCCCAGGAAACGAAACTTCACTTCCTGGATTATTGGCGCATCATCCGAATTCGGAAGACGATTATTCTGGCGGTCTTTTTGCTCGTGGTAATCACCGCCACCCTGGTGACGTTCATTTTGCCGGAGTCTTACTCCAGTACTGCCCGCATCAAGATCGAGCGTGACCAGTCTGATATTAGCGGCTTTGCCGAGCGCAGCTCCGGCATCCAGAGCTACGATCCTTATTTCATCCAGACAGAGTTTGAGCTGATTCAGTCCGAGGTCATTCTTGGCAAGGTGATCAGTGACCTCGATCTGTGTACCGTATGGGGCAAGAAGTATGCGAACGGGGACCGCCTCAAGGTTTCTGAAACGATCTCCCTGCTGAAGGGAAGAATAGATCTCCGCCCCGTCCGCAGCACCACCCTGATTGAAATCCGCGCTTTCAGTGAGAAGGCTGAGGAGGCCGCCAAGATCGCCAATGCCGTCGCCGAAGCTTACAAGGCCCATCGGCTGGCGCAACGCACGTCATTGAGCCGGGGCGGGATCAAAGCGCTGGAAGAGCGGTTCTTGGAGCAACAAGACAAGGTCAAGAACGCGCAGAGACTTGTGGATAAACTGCGCGTAGAGCTGAACATATCGGATCAGATGGCAAGCGGGGAGGGTCCGTCCCCACTGATGACAGCCGATACGTTGCGCAGGCTCGAAAGCCTGCGCATTGAAAGCAAAACCGAGTATGTCCGCCAAGTGACCATGGTGGACTACTTCAAAACCTTGGGCAAGAAACTTGGCCAGGAAGGCCTCGCCCAGGCGATCCCGAGCGCGGTTACGGATTCCCTCCTCAATTCCTTTCTCGAACAACTGGCCATGGCAGAGCAGCGGCTGGTGGTCCAGGAAAAGGAATACGGCCCATTAAATCCAGAGGTCATCAAATGCAAGGCCCTGGCGGATGACCTTCACAACAAGATTACGAACCGGGTTGACGGTATCATGCTTGGGTTGGAAGCCCGGGTGCACTCACTTAGCAACAGTCTCGATAATCTGGAAAGAGAAGTCGCGCTGGCTACGACCAACGACGTCGTCAGAGCCAACCAAACTCGCCCGTATTTCGAGGCCAAACGCAACCTCGATGAACTTAACCGGTTCCGCCAGATCCTCGACGTTAAGATCGCGGCCGAAAAGATCGACATCGACCTGCCGAAGACTCTGATGGTGGAAATCGTGGACAGGGCTGTGCCTAGCCCGCGCCCGGCGCGACCCAACAAACCGCTTAATATCGCGCTGGGCATCATTATTGGCCTGGTGGTTGGTGTTGGCCTGGCCTTCTTCATCGAATACCTCGACACGAGCGTGAAGACGATCGATGATGTCGAGCGCTCGCTACAGTGTCCCGTGTTGGGTGTCATTCCGCAAAATGTCGGATTGCTTGTGGAGGAGGGGGCGGAAAGTCCGCACGCGGAAGCTTACCGCGTTTTGCGCACCAACCTCTTGTTCTCCCGCAAGGACGACAAGCTCAACACTATTGCCATTGTGAGCGCGGGCGCCGGCGAAGGCAAATCGACCACCGTCTTCAACCTCGCCGCGGTTTTCGCCCAAAGCGGGCAGCGGACCTTGATAGTGGACTCTGACCTGCGCCGGCCGACGTTGCACAAAATGATGCACGTTACCAATAACCTTGGGCTCACCAACTATTTGCTGAAGCAGAACACGCTGGAAGAAGTGATTCAAACCAGCAAAATACCGGCCCTGGATTTCCTGGCGAGCGGCAAGCTGCCCAGCAGTTCTTTGGGCATTCTCAACTCCGCGCAGATGAAGGATCTGATTAGTGAGTTGAAGCAGCGCTACGATATTGTCTTCTTCGATTCACCGCCGATTATGGGCGTCAGCGACGCGTCGATCCTCGCCAGCGAGGTGGATATGACCCTGCAAGTCATCCAGTACCGACGGTATCCTCAGCCGATGAACATCCGCGCCAAACAGTTGATCGAAAAGGTCGGTGGCAACCTGGTGGGCATTGTGTTGAATAACATCAACATGTCTCAGGACGAAAGCTACTACTACTACAGCGGGTATTACCATGATTACTATTATCGGAGCGAGGAGTCCGAATCGGCCACACGGAAGGAGCCCGCATCCGGAGGCCAGGCCAAACTGGACCTCAAGCAGAAGTATTGATAGGGATTTGAATTAAATGAGTATCGAGAATGTTGGTAATGGGTTGCGGATCTGGGTCACGGTTTGCGGTCTGGTTCTGGGGGGACTTTCCCTGGCTGG
>CAYRLT010000318.1:0-1548 GCA_964425095.1 uncultured Luteolibacter sp. | reverse complement strand
AATAACTTCAACCCATTCAGTGACGGAGAAGCCTGTGTTTTTCCACTTTTTGGCCAAATCCTCGCTTTCGGTTTTTCCAAAGCTGCCGATGTCATCGCTACATTCCCACATCCTGCGCGGCTCCGGCTTCACGCGCCAGCGGGTGAGGTCGCTTTGCATACTAGGTCCGGCGTCGTGTTCGTAGTCGGCCCATACGTCCGTCAAGAACTGCAACGTCCTCCCGTTTGCCTTGGCAACGTAGAGCGCCGCGAGTTCGCTGGCTTTGGCTTTGATTTCTTTCGCATTCATTTGTTCGATTTATAGTATGGTTGGTTCTCAATCGCAAGCACCGCATCCACGTATTCGCCGCCGAATGTCCGCAGTGCCGCTTCAAATCTGGCAGCGATAGCCCAAGCGTTGTACCTTTTGCTCTCATTCTTGGTGCCCGGTTTCTTGCTTTTCGCGCATTCTGACCTGCAATGCTTCGTAGTCGGTGAGTTCCGAAAGACGTATGCGTTGTCCGGCCTGACTTTCTTCGCCCTCGCCACACGCAGAATTTCGCTGGAGTCCTGGGTGAGATTGTCCCTCCAGAGACCGTCCGCCTTGTCGATCCGGTACACTTGCTTCTCGGGCCACTCTCCGTAATGCCAGAGCCATGCCAGTTTCAGATATGCAACGCGCCGCCGCTTATGATCCTCGTCATAGTAGTACAGGTATCGGTCCTTGACCTTGGCGTTGATGAAACTCCCGGCGACCGCTCCTTTCTTACACCCACAGAAGTCGATTGCCCAATGAAACGTGTTTGCTCCAGCATCCAGCGTGAGCCAGTCCCTGATCTTCCGCTTCAGACTATCCTTGGTGATCGTTTCCCAGCCCGCAGCCAATCGCCGCTCAAACTTACGGACGCGGACGGGCTTCGGCTTCGGGAAGATGTTCTTCAGACGGATGTTGCGTTTGTTCCCATCCTTATACGCCATCTCCCATTCCGGGAGGACTCCATGCTTCCAGTACCAGACGACGGCTGCGGCTTGCAGGGTTTTCCCAGCAAGCGGGATTGTCTGCTCGCCATACTTATCAATCGAACCAGCCAGCGTGCCAGACATGTGGCTTGGCGTACTGGATCGCCAATAAAACTTCCGCTGCTCCTTGTTGTAGCGGAGGTGCTTAAGGATGTATTCCTTGGTCAGTTTCATCTACAAAAAGGGATGGGTGGTCTTTCAGTTCCTGTTCTTTGTTGTACGCATCACAGAGCCGGATTGCTTCGTTCAGCAGGTTCTTGAATCCATGTGCGCCGCCAGCAGTCAAGATAGCGTGCTGGACGCAGATCCGTGCTGATTTACCTTCCAGCCAGACTTCGATATGATTTCCGATTCGCCTTGTCATGCCCATTTCGGCCACTCAAGGCATTGGATTTCTTCTGGGTATCCGGCCCAGATCCCGCTCTCGCAGCACTCCCGGTAGCGATCCACCGCCAAGTCCATCATCGCCTGTCCGTTGCTCCACGCTTCTTCTGGCAGCGAGTAGATGGCAACCGGGTGCGGAGGCTTCGATTCGACTACGCCAAACAGG
>CAYRLT010000317.1:0-14426 GCA_964425095.1 uncultured Luteolibacter sp. | reverse complement strand
AAAACGGTGCTTTGCTCATCGTGCTGTGGACGCTCGCCATCCTGCACGCGCGCCTCGGCGGATACATCCGGGAATGGGGGCTTCATTTCGCGTCTCTTTTCACCGCCATCGTCGTCACCTTCTCGTGGTGGCATGTGAACTTCCTCGGCGTCGGTCTCCACAATTATGGTTTCACGGCGGGTAAGGATACCATCTGGGGGTTCTACATCGCCATGCTCGTGATACTCACCTTTGGAGTGATCGCGATGATGGTCGAAAAAGCCGCGGCAGAGAAACTGCGGCAGTCGGAAGCTTAGATTGTCGTTTGCCGCTCACGCCTCAAACGATCAAGCTCCGGATTTGTGATCAAACATGAAGGTCCGGAGCTTGATAGAATAGGAGCGGATTCAGCGCTTCGAGATCGGGTTATGGACCCGGTAGCCTTCTTTGTGGGCCACATATCCAACCGCCGCGCCAGCAGCGAGAGGAACGCAGGAGGAGGAGAGGGTGGCAATGGCGGCGGAAGCCAACAACAGGGTGAATAGTTTGATTTTCATGGATTCTTAATTGGGGTGTAAATGGCATCCGCGTTGCACGGACGCCTAGATAAACTAATCCATTATGGTGGATCTGGCAATAGGGTGAAACCCTGCCAGTGAGAACCACCGATGTTTTGATTTGCGCTTGGCAAGGTCGCCCAGGTTTTCCCTATGCCGTTGCGTGGCGCGTGAGTGATAGCAGGACATACAATTCCCGCTAAATCCTCACGAATCCTTGCGTTTCAAGAGCGGGAACAAGACCACATCGCGGATGGTGGGTGCGCCGGTTAACATCATGACGAGGCGGTCGATGCCGATGCCAATGCCGCCTGCGGGAGGCATGCCGTGTTCGAGGGTTTCGATGAAATCATAATCCACCTTGTGTTCTTCCTCTCCGCCCGCTTGGTGTTCGAGGCGCTGGCGTTGGACATCGGGATCGTTGAGCTCGGAATAACCCGGGGAAATTTCCTGGCCGTTGATGATGAGTTCGTAAACCTCTACGGTTTTTCCACCCGGGGTGACTTTGGCGAGCGGCACCAATTCGCTGGCGACGCGGGTGACGAAACAGGGATCGAAGGTGTGCTCTTCAACTTTCTTTTCAAAAACCTGTTGCACGACTTCGTGGTCTTCCATGGCATCGGAAAGTTGCACGCCGAGCTCGCCGCATTTCGCACGGCGCTGCGCCGGTGTGATGTCGAAGAAATCATCGCCAGCCACGCCTTTGATGAGATCGTGATAACTGGCACGCCGCCACGGACGAGTGAGATCGATGGTGCGGGTGACGTTGCCATCGTCGTCTTTATGCTCGATTTTCAGGCCTCCACAAAATTTCTCCGCGAGATGGCAGGTGAGTTCTTCGACAAGATTGGCCATTTCTTCGAAGTCCGAGAACGCCCAGTAGGCTTCTAACATTGTGAACTCCGGATTGTGGCGGCGCGAGATGCCCTCATTGCGGAAGTTGCGGTTGAGTTCGAAAATCTTGGTGAATCCGCCGACAAGCAGGCGCTTGAGAAATAATTCGGGGGCGATGCGGAGTGTGAGCGGCATGCCGAGCGCGTTGTGATGCGTCTCGAACGGCCGTGCTGCCGCGCCGCCGGGGATGTCTTGGAGCATCGGAGTTTCGACTTCGAGGAAACCGCGCGCTTGCAGGAAACTGCGGATTTCCGCGAGCATCAGCGAGCGGGTGACGAAGAGCGCTGCGCTGTCGGGATTCCCCATTAAGTCGAGGTGGCGCTTGCGGTATTTCGTCTCACGGTCGGATAGGCCGTGGAACTTATCGGGCATCGGCCGCAGGGACTTCGAGAGCACGGTGAAATTCTCCACTTTAACGGTCGGCTCGCCGGTGCGGGTGAGGAACGTTTCGCCTTCGATGCCGATCCAGTCGCCGCGGTCGAGGCACTTCCAAGCGGCGGCTTGTTCTTCGGTGAGGGTTTTGATGCCGACGTAGCCTTGGATCGAGCCGAGCACATCGCCGAGTTGGAAAAACACGGACTTGCCCATATCGCGCAGGCCGGTGATGCGACCGGCGATTTTGACGAGGCGGCCTTCGGCGAAATCCGCGTGGAGGGCGGCGGGGGTGGTGGTGGTTTCGAAGCGCGCGCCAAACGGGTCGATGCCCAGCTCGCGGAGCTTGGCGAGTTTTTCGCGGCGGACGGCGATGAGTTCGGCTTCGGTGGATTGGGCTTGCTGCGGCGTAGCGGCTTCGGACATGACGGGGATGGCTTAGGGCGCGCGGACCCGCCTCGCAAGAGTCGAAACCGGCCAGCCCAAAGAAATTCCAAATCACGCGATGCAGGGGCCAGTGTTTTTGCGCACCTTCACCGGGCCCGCGCGGCACATCCCGAGCCCGGTGACATGTTACCAAGAACGCTTGCCATCCAGAGTGATCCGTGCGTAAAAACCGCCCGCGACTCACCGTTCGGGTGCTTTCTGATTGGGTCCTGCTCCATGGTTTCACACCCGGTGGCAGATCATTTCAGGGAAAATCCGACGGTAACCCGAAAGCCTTAAGTGGCTTAAAATGAATATGGAGGGGTGGTAGAGTGGTCGATTGCGCCAGTCTTGAAAACTGGAGGGCCGCAAGGTCCCGTGGGTTCGAATCCCACCCCCTCCGCCATCTTAAAACCCTTACAAACAAAGGGTTACAGCGCAAAGCCTAGCAGAAATCAGGCCTAATTGGATAAGTGTTCAAATGCGCTGAAACGCGCCAAAATGCACGAATAAGGGGTTTAAATTGGACACCTTTTGGACACCCGCCTTTTGAGGGAATCGGCAACCTGCTAGGGCACAAGCTCCCCGCTCGCCTCCTCATGTGGTGTCGGCCGATGCCGGCCTCTCGTCGCGGTGGCGGTGCACCCCATCTCCACGCCACAAAAAAACCCCGCCTGCCACGATGGACAAGCGGGGCCGGAGTGGTGACGGTGGGATGTTTTCCCCGCGCTGTCCGCAACCCATTCGTGAACATCATTGCAGGCGTCCAAATACAGCGCGATACTGCCCAAACCGCCGTCCTTGATATTTCCGCCGCCAACTACAACGTGACCCATGCGGGGAGCCTTTCGTTTCGGAATGCACGTCGAGAAGCCTGAAAGCGTGACCCACACTTGTCTGTCGGAGTCAGATTGCAATGTCGGATCGCGCCGACGCGCGGAGCTAATAAATCCTTTACATCAGGGGAGATGTGATTTGGAGTGATTCGATATTTGTGATAATGAACCTCACCATGAAACCCGGTTTTATAATTAATTTGCGTATCATTTGCAGTTTGCAGCGATTATTTCTGTTTCTGCTGGCCGCTGTGTTTTTTCTGGGGTCTTCCTTTCCGCTCTCTGCGGCACAGGGCCGTTTGAAGTCCCTGAAGCTTCAGGTTTCGACGGATTACCAGACTGCGGTCGTGACGGTGCCCGAGGGTTATGAAAGCGTCTCCTTATACCGTTTCCAACGTCCGGGCGGTTGGCGGATGGTGAGCTCACAAAGCGGAGTTTCTGGCAGGGTCGAGTTCAATTTGCCGAGCAATGATCGGAAAACTCAATGGCGAGTGCTCGGTTGGTATGTCGGAGTCACGATATCTCGCGATAAATTTCCAACGAAGTTTTATCAGGGGCGAAAGAGCTTCGGGCCGATCAAGTCGGCAGTCGCGTCCCATCCCGCCTCTGTGGGGCTCGATTACATGCGGGCGCTGCCATTGATGATGCAGTCCACAGTAGTTCAAGATCCAGTGGTCACCGCTGTTCCGGTAGAGGCGGATATCTGGAAGGTGGAGGGAAAGACCATCTATTTCTTCAACCAGCTCCGCGGTTTGCAGGTGCTGGATCTCACGAATCCTGCGGATCCTCGTCTGACGGCCTCATTGCGGCTTCCCGCCGTGGGCCAGGATCTCTACGTGCTGCCTGGCACGCAAGGGGATCGCACGGTGGTTCTTTTGACTCAAAGCAGTTCGGGGGGAGGCGACCCGTGGACGCGCATCAATCTCGTCAAGGTCGCTGGGAACAAGGCCGGAATCACTTTCACTCAAGACGTTCCGGGCAGCCTCGCTGATAGCCGGTTGGTGGGCAACCGCTTGGTTCTGGCCACCACCAAGTGGAATTCTCAAACCCATCTGACTGAGTGGCAACTCTCCGAAGATCAGCCGCCGTCGGCAGCTGGCGAAACATGGATTGAAGGTGATAGGCCGTTGATTTCCGCGGGAGCCGACTGGCTGGCGGTGACTACCAGTCCGCCCGGGCGGTGGAATGCTTCCGAGGTGTCCGTTTTCGCAATCCGCCCGACAGGATTGGTTCAGATGGCCGGGGGGATTCGCACCGAAGGAGCGATTTCGAACAAATTCAGGATCCAGTGGAGCAACAACGTGCTGACCACTATTTCAGAAAGCCGAAGCAGTGACTCAGGCTGGATCCCCAAAACGATCATTGAAAATTTTCGTGCCTGGTCACCAGAGAGTGTCTATCCGATGGTCGTCGAAAATCGTGTCCTCGGCAGGATTGAACTTACCGAGGCCAACGGCGAAAGTCTTTATGCGACGCGCTTCGCGGAGGATAAGGCCTATGTGGTGACCTTCAGGCAAACCGATCCGCTGTGGGTAGTGGACCTTGCCGATCCCCTGAATCCCGTCGTGGCCGGCCATGTTGAAGTTCCTGGGTGGTCCTCCTACTTGCAGCCCATCGGCGACCTGCTTTTTTCCATTGGTTTGGAGTCAGGAAGAGTCGCCGCTTCGCTTTTCGATGTGGCGGACCCCGCGGATCCGAAACTGCTTCGCCGGATCAATCTCGGGGATTCCGGATCATTCAGTGAAGCTGTTTGGAATGACAAGGCGCTGAAAGTCTTGCCGGATGCCGGGCTGGCGATGATTCCTCTATCGGCCAACTATTGGTCGTCCGGGCAATCGGGTGTGCAATTGCTCGACATCGACCTCGTGAATCGCGATCTGCACCTCCGCGGGTTCATTCCCCATGAATTCGACGCGCGCCGCGCCGATCTGATCGGCAACTCCGTGGTCTCGATCTCGCAGCGGGTGATGAACGTCGCCGATGTTTCCGACCGCGCTGCTCCAACGATGCTTGCCGAGGTATCGCTTGCTTGGTCCGTGAACCGGGTGCTGGAAGTGGGCAGCTGGATGTTCCAGATCGAGGATGGCCAATTATTCTCAGGCGGACGTGCGACCTTGCGGGTGTCTCCGGCAACATCGCCTGAGGAGATTCTGTCGGAGACCGATCTGGGCGAGGGGACTGTCAAGGCCGCGGAATACCGCGATGGCAAGTTGTATGTCCTCCGACAGATCGGGACTGCGTCACCTTGGATTTATTGGGCACGGTTCATGGGCGATGGTGGAAACCAAGCCAACCAGCTGATTCTCGACATCTACGACACATCGGCCGCCCCCGTGCTGGCCTTGCTGGGGACTTGCTCGGTGAATCCGAAATCCGGCGCCCAACTGGTCGGCGACGGTTTGTTATGGCCTCAGCCAAACCGAGCTGCCGTGGCGATTAGCTATCAATATTCCTACTGGTTTGGAACATATCCGGTAGATGACATCATGCCAATGCCGGTGATAGCGGGGCCAGCGCCGGTGTTCACCGCGAAGATGGGATTTTCAGCGATCAAGACTTCGAAAATCAAACCCTCGGTTCAACCTTACTGGCTCCCACGGGAAGCGCCGCAATTGCTCGTGTTCGACGTCTCGCTGCCAGAGGCCCCGGTCGCCCAGACCCCTGTTGATCTCGGCCCTACGGGATCGATGTTAAACAACGCCTGCGCTGCGGCGGGCGGGTCGGTCGTCGCGGGAATCACCCGGTGGAGGGCTGGTGATTCCGGTCCGTGGCTTGATTCCGATCAAGCCTACCAATCCGTATCGGTCATCAAAGTCGCAAGCTCGGGACTGCCAGTCGCCCGGCCGTTAATCGACCTGCCGGGCGAGCTCTTCGCCGTCAGCGAGCTCGATGCCAAGGGGTTTTTGGCATTCACTCGGACGGTCGACAGTCAGGGGGGCAAGACCATCCAAGTCAGCGCCAGCGATGGGTTTGACGCGTTTTTGATCGCCAGCCTCGCGGAGCCCGCAGATGCGATTTCCACAGTCGGTGAAAGGCGCGTCTATACCACCTTTGCCGACGGCGTGGAAAGGCACCTGCTAGGTGACGCAGGAACTTGGACCAAAGAGCCGGACTTGAAGATCGGCTGGCAGCCAGGCGATCTTCGCTGGACACAAGGCACGCTTGTTGGAACCAAGTGGGATTCCATCTTCGCCGCCGGTGCTGGCGATGACGCGGCAACAGTGTGGGACTTCCCAACCTGGACTTTTGACTTTAGTAAGGTTTCCATCGCCGCCGATGGAGATTTACTGGTTCCCTTCGGGGATTACGGCATGGAGCGTTTGGATCGTTAAAAACCGGACTCTTACGTTCTCGTCACGCCTGAACTGGTCAATCGGCGCGACCGCGATGATTGTTAGGGGATTGCTTTTGGGATGAAGGCCGCGGAGAAAGCTCAAGTGAGATCTGGTGGGCGGAATCGCCTGAAGGACCGGCCGGTGAAAGCGGAGCTTGGCTAAATGCTGAACGTGGTCTCAGCAATCCATTCTTAAATCAACATCCGCGGCTTTTCCGGAGATGACGGCGAAGGCGTTGTGGTCGTGAATGCTTTCTTGGTTCACGGCCTTGACGGTGAAGGAGGCGACGCGTGGGTCTGCTAACAAAAGAGCTGCGGCGTTTCTAACGACGTCCTCGACAAAGACCGGATTGTCATAAGCCTGCATGGTGACATGGCGTTCATCAGTGCGTTTGAGCAAGGCATACACCGGGGCGGAGCCGGATTTTTCGGCGACTTTGATTAAGTCTTCGATGAGGATCAGTTCGCAGCCATTGCCTTTGCGTTTCGGGCGGACTTCCAGCGTCACGTAGCCGCGCTGATTGTGTGCGCCGTAGTCGCTGATTTCCTTGCTGCACGGACAAAGTGTGGTGACGGGAACGGTGACGCGCAGCATGAGGTCATCGTGCGTGCCATTCGATGTGCCCATGAAAACGCAGTCGCAACCGACCTTCGCCGGCGCGCCGGAAACCGGGGCCATTTTGGTGACAAAATACGTGAAGGCCACCTCGATGTGGGCTTCTTCGGCATGGAGTTGTTGTTTTAGATCGTGGAGGATGTCAGGCAGCGTGCGCGAGGTGACTTCGCCTTCATGTTTGCTGAGCACTTCGAGGAAACGGCTCATGTGCGTGCCCTTGAATTGGTGTGGCAAATGCACGGACATCGAGATCTTGGCCACCGTTGGAAACGGATTGCCGAGGTGGTCGGTCACTTGGATCGGATAGCGGAGATCCGAGACTCCGACTTGGTCGATGGCGATGCCGCGGGTGTCGGGTGTCGCTTGGATATCCGGAAGATTTTTGTTAGGCATGATTCAGAGGGTGTGTTCGTATTCGGCCCAAGAGGAGGTGGTTTCCCAAACGCGCACGCGGACCAGGCGGACGCCGGGAGCGAGGCAGTAGCGGTTTTCTTTGCGGGCGGCGTAGTCGATCAAGGATTGCGACGCGTGATCGAAAATGGTGCGGGCCATGAGTTCGGTGGTCGGGTCTTGGTTTTCGAAACCGATGACGCGATCGCCGTAGCGGGCTTTGAAATCAGCATAGGCTGGATCCGCCGTATTCATGCAGAGGGCGTGATCAAAAGTATCGAGCCACTCGCCGACGGCTTCTTTGATGATTTTGAAATCGCAGACCATTTGGTTCTCATCGAGTTCATCCGCCTCGATGATGAATTCGACTTTGCGGGTGTGGCCGTGGGGAAACCGGCACTTGTCCGGATGCTTGGTCAGCATGTGGCCGTTTTCGACCTCGAGGGATTTGCAGATGCGATACATGGAAGAGAAGATATTTTAACCGCAGATGAACGCAGATGGACGCAGATAAGAGGAATGGATTAAGAGGATGAAGTTCCGAGTGGAGGCCGCGTTCAAAACGGCAAACGCTGATCCGATCATCAGGGCTGCTTCTTTTTTGTATGAAAAATCAGTGTCCATCTGCGGTTCATTTTCTCTTTTCTTCACCCAATTCGGGCAGCGCGGGAGTTTGCTCATAGACTGTGGGATCGGGCAAGCCGGCGAGTATAAACGCTTCGCGGCGCTCGACGCAGGTGCCGCAAGTGCCGCAGTGGATGGCGCCACCTTTGTAGCATGACCAAGTCTCGGCGAAGTCGATGCCGAGCTCGTTTCCACGACGCGCGATGGCGGTTTTATCCATCGCGATAAACGGCCGGAGGAGTTGGAGATTTGCGTAGGTGCCCGCCGCCATCGCCTCACCCATGGCGCGCATGAAGGACTCCCGG
Organism: uncultured Luteolibacter sp.; assembly: GCA_964425095.1. Classification (GTDB taxonomy): domain Bacteria; phylum Verrucomicrobiota; class Verrucomicrobiia; order Verrucomicrobiales; family Akkermansiaceae; genus Luteolibacter. The sequence continues at coordinate 6,093 of CAYRLT010000317.1, read as the reverse complement.
CAGTCGGGGTAGATCGCGTGATCGCCGGAATGGGCGGCGATGACCACGCCTGCAGCGTCGGTGCTTTCGGCGTAGCCGGTGGCGATGGCTAGCATGATGCCATTGCGGAATGGCACGACGGTTTGTTGCATGGATGCCTCGGCGTAGTGGCCGTCCGGGATCGCGCCGCCGGAGCGGAGGAGGTCGGATTTGAAGAGTCGATCCATAAAATCGAGCGTGATTGTGTGGTGCGGGATGCCGTTGCGCTCGGCATGGAGTATGGCGAAAGGGATTTCGCGGGCGTTGTGTTTTGCGCCATAGTCGAACGAGAGGCAGGATGTCACCTCATGGGTGCGCAGGGCGTCGTAGAGCACAGTCACCGAGTCCATGCCGCCGCTGAGGAGGACGCAAACCTTCATGAGGGCTCGGGATAGGTGGCCTCGGTGGTGAGTTGGATGCCTCCGCGTGGCGCAAACTCACCGCGGACGACGAGTTCCTGCGGTTTCATGATGCGGACGAGGTCGTCGAGGATGCGGTTGACGATTTCCTCGTTGAAGGCGGGCTGGTTGCGGAACGATGCGAGGTAAAACTTGAGGCTTTTGGTTTCCACACAGGTCTCGCCGGGAACGTAACGGATCAGAATACGGGCGCTGTCTGGCTGGCCGGTGACCGGGCAGAGCGAGGAAAATTCCGGGCAATTGAGCGTGATCCAGTATTTCCGGCCAGGCCGTTGGTTGGGGAAAACCTCGAGCTGCGCTTCTTCGGGACACGAAGGGAGTCGGGTTTCGGGTTTTCCAAGTAGGGAAAGATTCTTGAGGTCCTCGCGTTCGGCCATGCGGGATTCTTGAAATCCAGACCGGAAGGTCGATCCGATTTTTTCACGATGAGAAATCGCACGCGCTCTGCCTTGCAAGGGAGCTTGCCGCATGGCATGTCCGAGCATGCGTTTCACGGTTCTGATTCCCTTGGTTTTTCTGCTGTGTCACTGCACGCCGGCCCGGGAAATGGCGTCCTCGCCAAAGCGCTTGGCAGCCCCGCTTCCGGCGAAAACCGCCATCGCTGCGGAGCTTTCGGCGGTCTCGGAAATCCCGGCGGTATCGGTCAAATCAGCGGGAATTGCCAATCAGACGGTTTCCGGGATTCTTTTTGAGGGCGTGGTGTTTGATTCGCGCAGTCACCGGTTGGTGGTGGTGGATCAGGCGGGTGGGCCGGGTTCTCGGTTTGCGGATGCGGCGAGTGCGGGGCGCTCGCTCAGCGGGCATGCCGCCGCAAATGCTGGTTTTTTCACACCGGAGGGTGCGCCGCTGGGTTTGGTGATTTCCCAAGGAAGTGGATCCGGCGCATGGAATTCCGGCTCCTCACTCGGCAGCGGCGTTTGGCACGCGGACTCATCCGGCAAATCCGCTATCAGTCGCCGGGAACATCTAGGCCGTCCTGCGGCATCTGCCATGCGGGAACTCATCCAGGCCGGACCGATGCTGGTCGAAAATGGCGGGTGCGTTTCCGGGCTCGACGCCACCAAACCCAGCATCCGCACCGTGATTCTGTGGGATGGAGGGACCCGTTGGTGGCTCGGCCGGTCGTCGATCTGCACACTGGCGGACCTCGGGACCGCGCTCGCGCAATTCCAGCCTGCGGGCTGGAAAGTCCGACATGCGCTCAATCTCGACGGCGGCCGCTCGGCCGATTTTTGGGTTTCCGAGGCCATCCAAGGCGGTCCGTTGGTGAGACGTGCCGCATGGAACCGCCCGGTGAGGAATTTCCTCGTCCTCGTGACTCGTTGAATCGACATCCGGTGACAATTTCGTCAAAAACCAAAGATCGACAGAAAGTCACGAAGTGTTATATTAGCACCCTCATCCCCCATGAACTGCATGCTACGGATACTACATGGACTACTGATTTTCGCGAGTTTGGCTCTGGTTTCTTGCGCCACGCTTAAATCGGCAGGCAATAGTTCGGTCGCGGCGATGAAAACCTCCGCTTCGGTTGCGATGAATTCAGTGTCCGGTCTGCCTCTGGTCTACCGCCTACCCGGCCAAGGACCCAAGGTTGTCGAAGTCCGCGAAAAAGATCTTAAGGAAATGCCCAGCGGCCAAGAACTCGCGAAAGTGCATCAAAAACGCAGGAGCGGTTTTTGGATTTTCGGCGGTCCAATCGATTTTGAGGAGCCCACACTTCCGCAGCCTGGTTCCGATCTCGATGGTAGCCTGTTGCCGCCTAGAATGCCTTGATTTTCTAATCGTGGATTCGCGGCTTGATCCTTGGGTTTGCATGCCGATCATTCCGCCCATGTCCAGAAAGCTCTGCACACGCTTCGCCGCGCTCGCCTTTACTATGATTCTCATCACTTCTTGTGGTGGGAACCCCCCGCCTCCAATCACTCCACGAGGAGGTGCCTACCGCCAGCCGGTCAGCCGCAACCAGGAACCTGTGCGCGTGGCCGTCATTCCGAAAACGCCGCCACCCGCCATCAAAGGTGAGAGCGCCATCGTGGTGGATGTCGAAAGCGGCCGGGTGCTCTATGCGAAAAATGCCGATCAACCCCGTGCGGTGGCCAGCACCCAGAAAATCGTCACCGCTCTCTGCGTCTTGGACGCCGGAAACATCGACAAGGCCGTGACGATTAGCAGCAGCGATGGTGCCTGCGAACCCACCAAACTCGGACTGAAACCCGGCGACGTTTACACCCGTCGCGAACTCCTAAAAGTGCTTATGGTCAAAAGCGCCAACGATGTCGGCCGGTCGCTTGCCCGCGATGTCGGCGGCGACCAGGAATCGTTCGCTGCGCTGATGAACCGCAAGAGCGTATCTCTCGGCATGCGCAACTCGAATTTCAAAAACCCGCACGGCCTCACAGAACCCGGCCAATATTCCACGGCGCGTGACATGGCCATCGCCGCTCGTGCTGTTTATCGCAGTCCGCTGCTCCACTCGTTCACCTCTACCAAGTCCTTCACATTCCGTTTCAATAATGGCCAAACACGTCTGTTGGAAAACACCAACAAGGTGCTCAAAACCTTGCCGTATTGCGACGGTCTGAAAACCGGCACTACTGATGCATCCGGCCGTTGCCTCATTTCCAGCGGTGCGCTCAATGGCCGTTCGGTGATCGTCGTAGTCCTCAAATCCAATACACCTAACATTTGGACGGACTCCACCAAGCTTCTCCGCTGGGCACTCGAACGCCCGCCCGCCGGCGCATGAGCCATGGCCCTGATTTTTCATCCACATGTTTCGATATCTCTCTAATGCGGTCGATCCCCATCCGCAAGGAGCGGCGGAACATGTCCGCCGTGCCCATGGAAAGCCAATGCAAAGCGCATCAGCTCGTCTCATGGTCGCATCATGGGCGTGGGCGAACACGTTTCGCCCCTTGGTCCAGTCGCCGCCAATTTGTATATAAAATCAGGTCATGGCCAGTCCCACCGAAGAACTCCGGAAACTGCGGGCCGATGGATTGCTGCGCAGCCTGACGCCCCTAGATTCTCCCGCCGGACCGCGCGTCACCCGCAATGGTCACGAACTCTGGAATTTCGCTTCTAACGATTACCTCGGGCTCGCCCGGCGCCCGGAGATCGAAGCCGCAGTCATCGAGGGCGTTCAACGATTTGGCGCGGGTGCGGCCGCATCGCGCTTGGTTTGTGGCACGCTGCAACCTCACAAATTGCTGGAGGACGCGCTCGCTGCTGCCAAACAAACCGAAGCTGCCCTGACCTTTTCCTCGGGCTTCGCCACATCTTTGGGCGTCATCCCCGCCGTCGTCGGAAAAGCGGATTTCGTCATTCTCGATAAACTCTCACACGCCTGCCTCGTGGATGCCGCTCGTCTATCAGGGGCCACCCTCCGGATTTTCCCGCACAATGACATGGCCAAGCTGGAGCGGCTGCTCACCAGCATCCGCGCCAAGTCTCCCCAAGCCCGCATCCTCGTCGCCACCGAATCCGTCTTCAGCATGGACGGCGATCTCTGCCCGCTCGCCGAAATTGTCGGGCTGGTGGAAAAGTATGACGCCCTATTGCTGTTAGACGAAGCCCATGGTTTCGGCGTGCTCGGAGACTCCGGTATGGGCTTGGCGGAATGCGAAGGACTGCAACACCGAGTCACCTTCCAAATGGGCACGCTCAGCAAGGCCGCCGGACTCTCTGGCGGATACGTCGCAGCTACGCGCGATTGGATCGACCTGCTCACCAACCGCGCGCGCTCCTTCATATACTCCACCGCTCCTCCCCCCGCGCTGGCCCACGCCGCACTCGTGTCACTCGATCTCATCCGCTCGGAACAAGGAAAACAGCTCCGGCAGCGGCTTCAAGAAAACATCGCCTGCATCCGTGATTCTCCCACTCCGATCCTGCCGGTCATTCAAGGATCCAACGAATCCGCTCTCGCCGCCTCCGCCACCCTAGCCGATGCCGGTTTCCTCGTTCCCGCCATCCGCTTTCCCACCGTTCCACGCGGCACCGCGCGCCTACGAATCAGCCTCTCCGCCAGCCACCCGATGGAGGCCGTCTCGGCACTCGCTAGAACGGAAATTCTTCTAGCTAAAACGTCTTGATAAAGCCGAAAATCTGCTGGCTCACTCTTTCTGTAAATCCCGCATGCTCCACAACATACCTGCTGCGGCACTCGCATTGCCTTTCATCCGCCTCGCCCCGCTCTTCCGCTTCGGCCAGAATCGCTCCCGCGCACTCGCAAACGCCTCGTTCACAAACTCTTTTCTGCCCCGACTCTTGATTCCAACCTTTCAGCTTTTCATTCCATCATCTCAATTGCTTTCTCTGCAAGCCGCTGGCCGAGCACGATGCTGCCTTCCTTGGGGTAGTGCAGATCGCCATTCGGCTTGCCTTCGATGTCGTTGAGGTCATCGGTGTTGACCCAAGCCGTATGGTCCAAATCCTTAGCAAGGCGCTCCTGAATCTCGCGCATCGCGCGCCAACCCTCCGCCTTCTCCCCCTTGAGACCGAAATCGCTGATGCGAGCAATAACCACATGCATCGTCTTGATGCCGAGATCATTCATCAAACGCTGTCGCAGTCTGAGGAAACTGGGCGTGTAAAGATCCGCCCGGCCGCTCATCGTGTCGGACTCACCCTGCATCCATACGAAGGTCACGCTCTTGAATGCCGCCGTGTCGCCCGCTGTCTTCGCCGCCGCCAGCAACTTCGGGTATTCTTCGCCGTGCGAGCTGGGTTTTCCATCCTTCGTCACCGGGGTGGTGCCCTCAGGCAAGCCATAGTCCGACACCCAGAAGCGGATGCCACGGCCGCTCCTCATGCTGCGTACGATGGTGACCTTTTCTGCTCCATACTTCGTCTCCACTTTCTGCCGGAACCCCTGTTCAAGATTGCCGGTCATGTTCGACTGGCCGGAGAGAATGAAGAGGTGGCCTTGCGGCGTGGTTGGCTCAACCGCTAAAGCGGACATCAGCAAGTAGGAGCAGGCCAAGGCAACGAGGGCAAGTAGACGAGTGTGCATGGCGGCCTATACGCGCCATCGCGGCGGGTTCTTCCGGGGGAAATTGCACGAAGACGGATGACCGCCGCCAACTGGCTCTGAGGCCGAGTGCCAAAGAGGAATCCGAAGAACTTTGTGCGGCTCATTGGCATCGACGCTCATAGAGCGACGCTACAAGCGATGAATTAGCTCTCTACCATATTTCCATCAGGCAACTTCATCACTCACCGCGGCAGCCTTCTTTTCCTTACGATCTGCGAACTTCTGTACGAAGACATAACAGACCGGGATCAAAAACAGGCCGATGGCGGTGGAAATTGTCATTCCGAAAACCACGCCGGTGCCCATGGTGCTGCGTGAGGCCGCACCGGAGCCGGAGGCCAACATTAACGGCACGCAACCAAGGATGAAGGCGAACGAAGTCATCAAAATCGGACGCAGGCGGAGTTTCGCGCCTTCGAGTGCGGCTTCGAGCGTGGGCATGCCCTCGTCCCGTTTCATTTTTGCGAACTCGACGATGAGGATGGCGTTCTTCGCGGCAAGACCGATCAGCATGACCAAACCGACCTGCGCATAGACGTTCATCTCGAAATTCCGCAGCAACAGGCCGATGGCGGTGGAAATTGTCATTCCGAAAACCACGCCGGTGCCCATGGTGCT
>CAYRLT010000316.1:0-5668 GCA_964425095.1 uncultured Luteolibacter sp. | reverse complement strand
ATCGAGTGAGCCGTAGGAGAGATCCGGGCATAGAGCAGGCAGCACGGCTTTGAGGCTCCAGCTTCCGTGTTGGCTGGGATGGTAGTAGCGGTTTTTAGCAATCGGATGCAGATCGACGACCCGCTCGATGATGGCCTGTAGGGCGACGGCGTATTCTAGAAACCGGCCAGCCAGTTCACGCATGACCATTTTCTCAAAGCCGGCGTTGTAGGCGAAGATCGGTCCATTATCTCCGCAGAGATTCACCAGTGACTGTGCGCATGCCAAGGATGGGTCATCGCCTGACAGATCGAGAAACCCGTGGTGTTGGATTGATCCGCTTTCTTCCAGTATATGAAGGCTGAACTGGAAGGGGATTTGCCGGAAGGGCCTGGTGCCTTTCCAAATTGGCACGGTGAGCATGACGGTTTCAAAATCAAGGAAGTAGGCAGGAAATCCATAAGGCGCGAGATCGGCTGCTGCTCCTTCGGTATCGAAGAACACTGTGCCAGCGACCGTGTGTTGTTTGATATGGGCCTGTGTATCTGACAAATATTCGTCTGGAACATTCCGCAGGTCGTCGATACCCAACTCTTCCATCAGCTCATGTTTGCGCCAATGAAAACGCGGCAGGGATGAGAGAGGATAATTAGGGGCCGGTCCTGCCACCTTATCACGGTTGCAATACTCGCAAAAGCTACAGGTGTAGGGGTAGCCGCATTGCGGACCGGTTTCGATCACGGGTTCATCCGGCAGTGCGGCCACGGCTTGTGCGCCGGCAATCCATTCTTGCACCTCATCGCTGCGCGAGGATGCTTCCTCAGTCAGGTCGTTCTCCTTGAGCAAGCCGCGGTAATCTCCATCGCCCGGATAAACAAACTGGTTGTCGATGTGGGCGATTGAGGCCGAGCTGAGAGCAACATCGGAATGAGCAGCGAGATATGACTGCACCGCCAGGTCATCGCGTTGGTAGTCCTTCACGCTTCCTGAGGATTTCACCTCGATCATGCGCCAGCGGAGTGTGCCGTCCGAGCGGTCCGGCAACATTACATCGGCATAGGCGAGCGCGCCTGCCGCAGTGAGCCCGGCTTCGAAAACCGGCCCATTGCCTTCGGCGAGCAAGGTGGCGCTGCGGGCAAGGGCTTCGTCGTGGCCGAGTTCGCCGATGTCGATGGTCACGCCGGTCTGGTCCGGATCGTAGATGCCACGGGCGATTTCGCCGACTTGGTTGCCGACGGCAAACACGGCTTGGGAAGCTGAGTCGTCACGAAGGTCTGGTTTGTGGATTTCCAGCCACAGGCGTTTCGGGCACTGCCGGTAGGCGAGGATCTTGGATTTGGAGAGGTTGCGCATAGGAGATGGAGGTGGCGATGGTTTCAGGTATCGGCGATCAAGGATTTACCCGCGCCCGCGTGGACGCGCTATCGGCCCTAATCCGGTCGTCCAAGGTGGGAATGTCGTCTGACACCAGGGCTTCGATGGGCTTTGGAAAACTCTCAATCGAGTCGTTGCCGAGGCAGACGATTTTCAGACTCGGCTTTAGATCCCGGATGCGCTTTCCCACTTCTGCGGCCCTTTTGAGGACGCGCTCCGCGAACTCTTGGTCCTTCGGCTTGTCAAAAGCGAAGACGACCGTGCCTAAGTCCATGATGATGGGGTCGAAACGCTGAGCCCATGATTTGCTGATTAAATCCTCTGGCGGCAGGCCTGCCAGCTCTTCGGTGGATCCGATGAAGGTGTATAGGTAAAGGGTGTAGAGCCGAGTATAACCCTTTTTGGCCAGCATCACACGGAACTCATCCGTTGCCTGCAGAGCGTTGCTCATTGGGTTGAGCAAAATAATGGCAATGGTTGTGTCAGGGGTGAAGTTTTGGATGATGGGCTGCAGGGTGAAGTAGCCGTGCTGCCTTTTGAAGTGGGGGTGGTGGATGATTTCGTACATGTAGGCAGGTTGATTCGTAGGGTCGGGCATGGATGGAACCTACAGAATAACCGCGACAGAATGCGTTGCGGTCGAACAATTTTTTCAAATCCGCCTAAGACTGGTAATTTCCTAGTGCGTTTTCGAGGGCGGCGATGATCTGTTTGCGCAGCGACACTGGCTTCAATACAGTGATCGATGCCCCCTGCGATAGGATCCAGAAATGCAGGTTCCAAGAATCATGGACCGTGGCGGTCAAGGTGTGAACCCCTGCCCGCTTGGTAATTTTCTGATCCTTGGAAATCGGGGTTTCTTCCAACAACCTGGCAAGGTCTTCAGAAACTCGGGCCTGCAGGACGAGTGGATCGCCGGTGCCAAACTGTGCGGCTCCGCTGGCGATGTGGGCGTCCATGCTATAACCCTTGGGGCGGTTCGCCGGTTGATCGAGCACTTCTGCAGAAACCATCCTGTGTAGTGCATAGAACAATATCGTGTCATAGCCGAATGCTGTGGCCACGAGGTAGGAGCGCGAACCTTGCTGGATCAGCGAGAGTGGATGCAAGGTTTGTTCCTTGGCAGCATCCGATCCGGCGCTGAGGTAAAAGACCTGCAACTGGCGCTGGTGAAGCAGAGCTTCCTGGATGGAGGGCAACACACTTGGCGCTATGGCCGGCGGAATGAACGGCAACCCTGGCGGCACATAGCGGACGAGATCCGCCCAGCGGGCATGCGGGATTTTCGGCAGGGCGGCGAGTTTTTCCCGTGCTAGGGAAAACTTGCCCTCCAGCGCGGACAGGAACGCGGGCGGCATGATCTGCCGCAGCACATCCTCCATCAAGACGAGTGAAATAGCTTCTGATAGATTCAGGCCTAGGGTGTCGAAGCGGGCGTTCTCCCTCCAATGCCAGCCGTAGGGAATGGATACCTCGTTGCGTGCAATCGGGAAAATCCGCGACAATTCATCCATGTCGCGTTCGATAGTGCGCTTGGTCACATTGTGGCCGGCGGCTTCCATCCGATCGCGGAGGTCACGCGAGGTTCTACCGGGCGGCCGCGACGGTAGATGGTTGCGCAGCAGTTCCCACTGGCGGGCGAGGGTGGTTTCGTGGTCGGAGCCTGGCATGGGTTGATGGAATTGAAGTTACTGGAAACCGATTCGCCGGGAGCGGTTAGGTTTGAGGTCGGATTCTGCAATCACTGCCAACAACAGACTGTGGGCAGTGTGGAATGGTTGGAATCGGTGCTGCCGCGCGACGGCTGCGAAATCCCCCGGAGCGGAGAGCTCCATAGTGCTTGCCAACATCAGATCGGCGGATTTCGGTGGTGGTAGATGGAGATTCCGGCAGTAGGAGACAAGCAGGCGGCTGGCTTGATCCGGGAGCAGATAGCCGAAGTGGAGTTTGATGTCGAATCGGCGCATACTCGCGGGATCAAGCTGATCGATTAGATTGGTGGAAGCAATCAGGATGCCGGGAAAAGATTCGATCTGAGTGAGCATCTCGTTGATCTGGGTGACCTCCCACGAATGCTGGGTCTGGGTGCGGTCGCGCAGAAACGAATCCACCTCGTCGATGAGGAGCACGGCACCATCTCGTTTGGCGGTTTCGAAGGTTTGGGCGATCATCTGCTCGGTCATGCCGACATAAGGGCTCAAAAGATCGGAGGCTTTTCGAATTAGAAGCGGTTGGCCGATTTCATTGGCAAGCCAGTGCCCGAACGAGGTTTTGCCGGTGCCAGGCGGGCCATACAGACAGAGACGCGCGCTCGGGTTTTTCCTGAGGTTGGCGGCGATTTGCGGAAGATCCGCAGAGGTGTTCAGATGTGAGATGTCATAGAGTCCGGGTTGAACCATCTGGATCGTTGCTCTGGCGGGGTCGGGATGGCCCTGCGCCTTCAGGATTCCGCCGATGACATGAGTAAGTGCCGCGTCCCGATCAGCTTTCGGGATGCCCTGCTTGATCGACTGGATGACATTGCGGGCGCGCGTGATCACGGCGGGTGCCAGATGTTCGATGCCGGCGAGATGCTCGATCAGGCCGGGCGAAGCCAAATTCCCGGCCTTTTCCCTGAGGATTCTACCGCGCTGGGTTTTCGGTGGAATGGGGACCTCCAGAATGAAATCGAAGCGGCGGGAGAAAGCCGGATCCAGCGTCTCGATTGAGTTCGAGATCCAGAACACCGGCTGACGGTTGTTTTCGAGCATTTGGTTGAACCAGCCTTTGTGGGTATTTGCCATGCCACGGTTCGAGAACGAGGGTGTTAGGATGTCTTCTGCTTCATCGAAAACGAGAAGGACCTGGGTTTCATGGAAATAGGTCTGAGCGAGATTGAGAACCGACAGTCGTTGATCTGCGTGGAGTGGATCACCATCGTTGTCCGCAGTATCGAGATCGAATACGGGCATGCCCAAGGTTTGGCCGATGACGCGCACAAGTTGGGATTTCCCCGTTCCCGGAGCACCATGAATCAGCACGTTGACCCCCGGCTTGCGTTTGGCTTGAACCGTTTTCAGATAGGGCAGCAGAAGGTCCAAGCTCATCTGGAGATGTGGGAAGTCCTCAAGACCAAGATCAGGTGGCGATAGGGTGACCACACCGAACAGTTTCAACAGTCTGGCCGGATTGTAAGAATCACGAAGAAGCCGGACGGCCAGTGCTTCGGAATGAAATTCCGGATTGGCGTTTTTGTTGGAATTTTCGCGCTTCAACAGCCCGCACTTCATCAAGCGCCCACCAGAGGCCATGGCCTTGGTCACGTCATTGCGAGGAATATCCAAAACCTTGGAGAGAAACCGTGAAGTTTCCGTGCCGATGAACTTGCGGACTATGCGACCCGTATCCGCAAGCGGCGCCTCAATTTCCATGCAGGCAAAGAACTCCAGTAGACGTTGTTCGGTTGGGTTGAGTTGGATCGAGGCGGCGAAGCGCGTGAAGCTGTCCCGCGCCTGAGCAGGCAGCGCCGCAGAGACGGACTGCTCCAACGAGCTCTGGAGATCATCCAGCAAGCGCGGGATCTTGCGGAGCGTTTCTTCGTCAGCATTCTTGGGTAACCCTAGGAAATCCGCGATGTCGACGTCCGCGTAGGATGATCCCTCGATGAATGAAGCTCGGCACAAATTCGGTGAGAACGTGCGGAGAATCCAGAGTGCGATGAGGCGATCGAGGCGGGAGCGAAATCGTTGGGTTGCCATGAGGTGTTGTGATTGGTTTACTCTCTATCTGATGTCAGTTCCTGGGATGCGGCGCCGCCTAGCACGTCACCGGGCCAGGCGCCTAAATATTCGGAGAATGCCATGGATGCCTGTTCGCGATCGCCGGCGTGATGAAGGGCTAGGCCGCGCAGCCAATGATAGTAGCCGGGTTCTCCATCCTTGGGTTTTCCTAGCAAGCGCAGGGATTCAATATCATCGCCGCCTTCGATCAGGGCGTGCATGTAGGATGGGCTGAGCCATTTCGCGCTCGGATAGCGGCCGTTGCGGAGTCCGCCTTCCTTCGCTGCTCGGATGGCGGGCATCCAGCGGCGGATTTGGCGGAGGGCAAGGCATTTCAACGGAGCCCATTTCTTGCGCGGGAGTTCTTCAGGATGATCGCGCAGCAGTTTCAACACGTCCTGCCAGCGCCCCATGCCTTGGGCGAGCCGGAGCAAAGTCACGGGGGTCCGTTCGTCGGGAGGAGCATCGAGTCCTTCATCAAGGAAGCCACCAAGGTTGCAGTGAGGGAGTTCGTTCCAATCGATTTCGAATTCCTCCACATCGCGCCAATGCAGATG
>CAYRLT010000315.1:0-11788 GCA_964425095.1 uncultured Luteolibacter sp. | reverse complement strand
GCTTTTCATTTCGTGGGTGAGGGTTTGGACGTAGCGTTCGACATATTTACGGTTTTCCAGCGAGTCGCGCATGGAATCGAGGGCGTGGGCGAGTGTGTTGACTTCGCGGCCAATGCCGATATTCGGTTTGGCGGGGCGTTCGCCGCGTTCGATGGCGCGCGCATATTCGGTGATTTTTCCGATGGGGCGGAATAACCAGAGAAACACCGCGCAGATGAGGAAAATGATGCCGCTGCCGATCAGGCCGCAAGCGGTGTAAATAATTTGCCGCCTCTGGCGGATCAAGGGCATCACGTCTAGTTGCGGTTTGTAAACGGTTAGGACGCCCGACGGATTTTTTGGATCGCCGATGGGTGCGGCGACGTAGAGCACGGAAGTGGTGCTGTCGTTCGGGTTGTCGCGGCTGCTGCGTGCTCCATAGGTGCCAGCGAGCGTGAGGGAGACATCACGGTTGGATCGGTAGTCGAGGCCTTCGCGTTTTCCACCTTCGGAATCAAAGATCACGATTCCGTTAGAATTGGTGATGTAGGCTTGGATGCCGACTTGGTGTTTCAGGTGATCGAAGATTTTGGACTCGAATCTCCGGACATGGGCTTTATCGAATGCGCTGCGGAGTTTTTTGATTTCGAAATTTTCCGACTGTGGGGTGGCGGCGATTTCCGCAAGGAGGTGGGCGGTGTCCACCATCATTTCCTCGGTGGCTTGGTAGGTTTGGGGCTCGACTTCCGCGAGGAAGTGTCGTGCAAGTTGATAGAATCCGAGTGTGATGATGAAGGCGATGAAGAACAGGGTGACCCGGGTGAAGCGCATTGAAGGGTAAAAGCTTGGATTGGAGATTATGGATTGGAGGCTAGGGAGTAGCCTAGGCCTCGGCGGGTTTCGATGAGGTTTTCGGCACCGGGCTGGGCGATGCGGAGTTTGGCGCGGATGGATTTGATGTGGGCGTCTACGGTGCGGTCGGTCACGGCACCGGGGTCTTGCCAGGCATAGTCGAGCAGTTGATCGCGGGTGAAGACGCGTCCGGGTTTTTCGATGAGAACGAGCAGGAGTTTGTATTCGTGGGCGGTGAGATCGAGGGGTGCGCCTTGGAATTGGATGCGCATGGATGAGGCATCGTGATGGAGGATGGCGGTCGGGGGCTGGATAGGAGCTTGCGCGGCGGGTTGTTGGTGGTTGCCACGGCGCAGGATGGCGCGGACGCGGGCGACGATTTCGCGGGGAGAGAACGGTTTGGTGACATAGTCGTCGCCGCCGAGTTCAAGGCCGAGGATGCGATCGACTTCGCCGTCGCGGGCGGTGAGGAAGAGTACGGGGATGGATGAGGTTTCGCGTAGGCGGCGGCAAACATCGAGGCCGGTCATGTCGGGCAGGCCGATGTCGAGGATGGCGAAGTCATGCGGTTCGCGGGATGCTGCGGCGAGGGCATCGGCACCGGTGAGGGCGTGGGTGACCGTGAAACATTCGGTTTCCAATGCATACACCAAGGCATCGGCGATGGCCGGCTCGTCTTCTACCAACAGGACTCGTGACATGGCTGGATTTCAGCGGCTCTCTGTGAAATGCCAATGAAGAAAGGATGAAATCTCTTGGAGAGGAGCGGAAACGCTGTGAGTTATTCCGGAAGTTCGAGGCAACGTTTGACGGCTTCGCGCTTCAGGCGGAGTTCGCGCCATTCGTTGACGAGGCGGCTGGCCTCGATAATCCCGCAGCCGGCCGGGATTTTGAGTTGGGTGCCATCCCACCATATGCCGCGGATGGCGACGATGGCATCGAAGCGGCCTTGGTCCCAAAGTCCGAAGGGTGAGCCGAAGTGCGGCGGGCACCCGAGGCGGTCGCGCCATTCCAACAAGCTCGCCATGGTTCCATCCGTCCGTGGAAGAGGACCGAGCGCGGGTGTCGGATGAAGTCGGCGAAGCAGGCTTTGTGGATCCATTTCCGCGTGCAGGTCCACTTCGATGCGGGTGAGGAAATGGACGATGGACCCCAATTCGAGGATTTGGCGTGAGTGGCGCGTGAGGTTGCCGAGGTCGAGTAGTTTTGAGACCAGGGTTTGTGCGACGTATTCGTGTTCGCGGATTTCCTTTTGATCGACTGCGAAAACATCGAGGTCGTCGATTCTGGCGGTCCCGGCGAGAGCCATGGTTTCGAGTTTTTTGCCATCCAGGGAAAACAGCAACTCCGGGGTGGCACCGGCAAAACCCGCGCCCGGGTGCACCCACCCGTAGGATTGGAGGGGGGGCTTCCGGCGGGCCATGGCCGCGATGATGGTTTTTTCCGGGGCTTGGCTGGCGTGACCGGTTTCGGTGACGACCGGGACGGTTTTTTCGAAAACCCCGCTATGAATCGACGCTAAGATCTCCTGAAAGACCTCGGAAAACGGAGCTGCGCCGAGTGGTTCCCATTCGTAAACCAGGTTAGGGACGTCCGTGAATTGCGCGGCGAAATCTGCCAGGTTGGTGCGTTCGATGCGTTGCGGAATCCGCCATGGATGGCTTTCCCCCGGTGCGAAATTCTGCACGTAAAACGCCACTCCTCCGGGCGGGGGGGTCTTGGATGCTTGAAACGGGCCGTGACCGATCAGGACGCTGCCATCCCGCCGAGTCAGCCATGCCATTGATTGCGAGGAGCTTTCCATGTGGGCGGCGCTTATGTTGGATTGCGGCGGATGAATGTGCAAGTTTCATCATGCACCGTTTTTTCCGTTAGAACGCGTCTCTCACGTGATTCAGGCGCGGTTTTTTTCCATCTTCGACATAAACCTCGATGACGTCGAACCTCCAGGGCAGATCGCGGGTGCCGAGGCGCTTGAGCCAAGCATTTGCGCCGCGCTCGATCAGTGCCTGCTTGGGCTTATCCACGGCATCCAGTGGTCGGATTTTGCTTCCTTCCCGCCGCGTTTTTACTTCCACAAAGAGCAGCAGTTTTCGATCCCGTGCGATGATATCCACCTCGCCTTTTTTTGGACCCCTAAAATTCCGCGCGAGGATGCGGTTGCCTTGCGAGCGCAAGAAATCGACTGCGACCCGTTCGCCATAATCGCCCAGCCAAGTGCGGCTGCGCAGCGAGCCGTCAGGCGCCGTCAAACGGCAAGGTGCATTGAGCGACCGGCTGAAACGAGCGACGATGATGGCGACAAGGGCCGTGATTCCGAAGCGCTTCAAGATGGGCTTTGGTGCCATATCCCTGATGTTTCGCAAAGCCGAATTGAGGGAATTCTCGGTCGATTTCCGCCATTAGGCGATCGCGGGTGACCTTGGCGATGATGCTGGCCGCCGCGATGGAGAGTGACAGGCCGTCGCCTTTGATGATGGCATCGTAGGGAAACGGGAAATCGCGCAATGGTAGCCCGTCGATCAGGCAATGGTCGGGGAGTGGTCTGAGGGCTTCCGCCGCCCGGCGCATGGCCAGATGGGTAGCGCGAAGAATGTTGATGCGGTCGATTTCTTCACGGCTGGCGGTAGCAACCGCCCAAATGAGTCCCGGTTCGCCGGTCAGTCGCTCGTAGATGGTTTGGCGTTTGGCGGCGCTGATTTTTTTAGAATCGTCGAGACCGGGGCAGGAAAAACCTGGAGGCAAGATGACTGCCGCCGCTGTGACCGGGCCGGCGAGTGGGCCTCTGCCGGCTTCGTCGATGCCAGCGATCCGTTGATAACCGCGGGTGTGAAGGGCTGTCTCGAAGGCGAGATCGGGCACGGATCAGAAGCGGTTGAATCGTTCCCGTGTCGAGCGTTGGGAATAATTCTGTGTTGAGAAAAGCTGGGTGGCGAAGACCATTCCATCCGAGTCCACGGCCACGCCGATTCCACTATGGGTCCAATTATCGAGCATGTTTTTTTGGTGATCCTTTGATGTTTTCCAGAGTGGGAGAATATCTCGAGCATTGGGGCTGGTAGCAACATTTTCGCTAAAGTTAGACATTTGAAGTTGTTCGCGGGCTATTACGGATCGTCCGTCGAAGCCGAAATGGCTGACATTTTTTCCTTTGAGGCTGAAGCTGCCGCGGTGTTTGAGGAGATATTCAGAATGAGATTGCGCGAGTTTATCTAAACCTCTGTGGCGCTGGAGTTCCTGGCCGCCCTGACTGCGGCGGTAGGCATTGACATCACGGAACAGACGAGAGGAGAGGGCGTTGTCGGTATCTGAGGATGCCGAAACAGGAATGTTGGTAGGGTCGGTAGGCGGACTGGCGCAGGATGCCAAGCCAGCCATGCAAACCACGGTCATAATACGAATTTTTGTATTCATTTTCTTAAAAAGTTAACCTCTTAAGGTCCATTAATTCGCATTCCTGTAAAGAAGAATTTCAAACAATTTAGCTATGGGGCAGGGCGTTTTTAAAAAGCGACCGGGCTTGTGACATGTGGTCTCATCGTAATGAGAATCGATCCTTATGAAAATCGCCGGTAATCGGCGATCCGTGCGTCCTTAGCGGTTTCGCCGATCTGCCGGAGATTCTCCTGATTTCGGAAGGATGTGGCCTATTTGGGGAATAGGTCTGCGGAAGTAGTCGCCTAGGAAAACACGGCGCTCCGAAGATGCAGGTGGTGGTGGTGTGGTTACGGTTGAAGTAGCGTCGTCGAATTTTTCTCCGTGCTTGTCGGATGGCACGAGTTCTCTTTACGATTTGCCCATGCTGAAATTTGGTTTTCGAGTCGTGGTGTTGCCGATGATGTGTTGTTTGCTGACACGCTGCGGGCCGATGTCACCGGGATACGGGAATTTGGGTGGTCCTACGGTCGAAGCGCGTGATGCGGCGATTGCCACCGAGGCGACTGGGGATTTTTTTTACGGCCGACGCTATTTTGTAGAGAAGACGCGTTTTTGGGGTTATCTGAGGCAACCGCGTCAGCCATGGAGTCGGGCGAAACTGGTGGTCATGAGGGAAGACAGGAAACAAACACCTGATCGGATGTCTGAAGGCGGTCCTGAAGGACAGCGCTATGCGTTTGACAACAATTTTGAATACCGGATCCGCGGGCATTACACCGGGCGGGAGGTCTATGAACCGAACAGCAATCAGTTTCTGCCAGAATTCATGCTGACTGGCTATGAGTTGGTGGACCAGCAACCGGGTTGGTTATTCCGGCCGGATGATCGCTATGATCGTTTGCGTATCACGATGGTTCCGCGGTGATGGCTGAGGTGGCGAGTTGAAAAACTTGTGGCGCTCAGGAGTAGGATGATTCCACGCGCTTGGCGACATCGCGGTAGCCGTAATCGACTTCGTAGATTTGTTTGAAGCTATCCAGTGCGGCGGGCTTGTCGCCCATTTCGCCGTGGATGAGGCCTTTTTCGTAGAGGACTTCCTTCTTGAGGCTGTCCATCGCATGGAGGTCGGATAGGGCATCCGAGAGTTGTTTGATGGAGAGGTCGGGCATTCCCTTGGCCTTGAACGTCCGTCCAAGGAGAAGTAGGACGCGGGTGCGGATATGGGGACTCCGGGTGGCCTGTTGGAGATGGAGGATGGCGCCGCTGTAGTCACCTGAGTTATAGAGGGCGGAGCCAAGTTCGTAGCGCAGTTGTGGATCGGTTGGGTTTTGATCGACCCGGCGTTGGGCCTCTATGACTTGTTCTGCGAGTCGATCGGCGCGGCGTGCGTCAAGGGCGGCTTTGAGTTCCACGTTGCCGGGATCGGCAGCGACGCCGACCTCGAGTGCCTTGAGATCCGATTCGAGGGCTCGGTCGTTCATCACAAAGGCTTTGGTGGCAAGGGCGACATCACCTGCGCTGAGGGAGTGTGCCCAGGAGTAGAACGTTTGGGCGTTGTGCCAGTCTTCGAGTTTTTCGTAGATAGCAGCGAGTTCCTTGACGGTAGAGAGGTCGTTGGGGTTTTCGTTGTATTTCTCGATGGTTTTATCGCGGCGTGCGATGAGTTGCTCGGAGGTTAGGCCGGTGCGCGAGGCTTTTTCGAGTTCCTCGACTTCGGCGGAATCGCGCATGAGCGTGCGCATATCGGCATTTTCGTCCCACTTTTGTTTTTTCATCGATGCCCTGGCCGATGCGTCTTTGGATCCTTTGATCGCGACGCCGTCCGTGGGGTGTTGTTTGATGATGTCGTTATAAACTTCCATGGCGATTGCCGGCATTTCGCGGGTGATGTAGAAAGCCGCGAGTTTGTGGAGAAGTTTGGCATTATCCGAGCGGCTACTGCGGACGGTTTCGAGAGCGAATGCGGCGGTCTCGAAGAGTTCGAGTTTGACACAGATATCGAACAGTAATTCGTTGAGTGATTCGTTGAGCGGATCTTTTTCGAGATCTTTTTCGATCAACGGGAGGGTTCCCAAGGGGTCTTTTTTGACTTGGGTATGAAATTTCATGCCGCCCATGCCAAAAAGCCCGGCCTTCTTTTTTACGGCACCCGTTAATTGGAGTTCGCATTTGCGGAGCAATTTGCGGCCTTCGAGAAATTCCGGACTGTCCTTGAGAAGCGCCTGAAGTAGAGTGATGGCGTAATCGAGATTTGAGGCTTGAACCGCGTTGATCGCTTTGAGCCAGAGCGGGGTGAGGTTGGAAGGCAGTTCTTTTTCGGTGATCTCAGTCATGACTATGAAACTTGATGTGGATTTTTACCGTGGCAAGCGCGGCGATTCCGGCGGGCGGGGAAAACCAAGTTGGGGTTTTGATCGTTATTTGGCAAGCTCCTGTAATGGGAGTGTAATGGGAGGTGGTCGGGAATTGTCCGGCCAATTGATTTTTAGGATTGCTGGGGGGCTGATGATGAGTTACCGAAGCGCGCCTCAGTTGGACGTGAGTTTCGTCCCCAGCACCATCCCAATTCAACATGCCTCCGCGCCCAAAGAGACGTCCTGCCAGAAACCGCAACCGTTACGGTCCACCTCAAAAACGCTCCGCTAAAGATGATGAGGAGAAGGCGGTAGAGGTGGACGGAGAAATTTCGTCCGTTCTCGCTGGGACGATGTTCCGGGTGAAACTGGAAAGTGGGCACGAGGTACTGGCCCACATTTCCGGGAAGATGCGCAAGCGTTTCATCCGCTTGGTCGTGGGCGACAAGGTCAAAATGGAGATGTCGCCCTATGATCTAACCAAGGCACGCATCGTGTTCCGAATGAGTTGATGAGCTGGGCGCGGCGGGTTTTATGACTCCGCGTTGGCTTCGAATTCCGCCGTCTCCAGGGCCGCGATGACACTGGTGTTCCGGCGTTCGATGACGATGTCACAGAGCAGATCGCTCTGTCTGACGATGAACTGGTTGAGTTTCATCAGTTCGAGCAGTGCGAGGAAGGTGACGATCACCTCCGCCTTGGTGGTGGCGCTCTGAAACAGTTCTTCGAAACGCCGGGCCTCACCGGGTTGAAAGTGCTTCATGAGCAATTCGATTTTGTCGGAAACATTGAACCGGTCGTCGATGATGTCGCCGAAATCATGGGATTCTTCAAAGCGTTTCAGGACGTTTTGGAAGGCACGAATCAGATCGAAAATCGAGACCTCGGCCAAGGCTGGGGCTTCTTCCTTGGGGAGGTCCGAAGCATCGGGTTGATGGGCGAAACGGCCTTCCTGTTCGAGTTCACGGAGCGAGAGGAACCCGGCCGCGTCTTTGAATTTCTTGTATTCGATGAGCTGGCGGATGAGTTCCCAGCGGGGATCGTCATCTTCCGCATCTTCCTCGGGTGGTTGATCGACGCGTGGGAGCAGGGTCCGGCTTTTCAGATACATCAGGTTTGCGGCCATGACAATGAACTCGGAAGCGAGGTCGATGTTGAGGAGTTTGAAGGTGTTGATGTAATCGAGATATTGCCGCGTGATGCGCTCGATGGAAATCGTATGGATGTCCACCTCATCTTTTTTGATGAGGTAGAGTAAGAGATCGAGGGGGCCTTCGAAGATTTCGAGGCGCACTTTGTAGTCGTTTGCTTCCACACGGCGGGTGGTAGAGGATTGGTTGCTTGGGAGCGAGGTAAATTTCCCTCGCATTGCCCGAGGCAGATGGTTTTAATCGCGGCACTTCACAAAGTATCAAGTAATGGAAACCGAGCGGCTGCATAATTTTAATGAACGTTTGAGTCAGTGGGTTGCGAATCAGGGATTCTGGTTTCAGATTCGCTACTCTATGTCGACGAGCGGTTTGAGTGGGCTAGCGATGTTCCACTTGTTGCAGATTAGTTACCGGGTGTTGGTTTTCCTGCTGATCGCCGCATTGGGGGGGTGGATTTTTCTGGTGAAACGCATTGATTCCGAGACGTTTAACACGGCAATCAACCAGCAGTTGAAGACGGGGCTCTCGGCAGATCAGTTTGAGATGAGGGGGCTCAGCAGGACGCAGGGGCAACTTGAGATCAGCCGTTTTGCCGCTGAGGGCGGGAAAGAGACATTTTTCACGATACTGGAGGCGAAGAATGTTCGTTGCAAAATGGGACTATTTGATGGTTTGGTGGGAACTTGGAATCCGGGGATTATCTCGATATCGAAACTGGATATCGATCTGCGGGCCGGCACAGACGATCCCGAGTCCGCTCGTAAGCTGGCCGACGCGTTATTTCGTAAACCTACGAGATTCGAGGCGAATTCGTATGAAGTGAAGGATGCCACTTTGCGCTGGGGATATTCCGAGCGGACGCAGGGAATGATCGAGTCAAGCGTCTTGAAAATGCAACGGACCGAAACTGGTTGGCGCATGAGTTTCAAGGGAGGATCGTTTCATCAGAACTGGCTCCGGGATCTTAAGATTGAGAATTTGGTCGTTCTTTGTGAACCGACTGGGCTGGTATTTGAGACGGCGGAGTTTCAGCAGGGGAAGGGGACCGTGGACTTCTCTGGGTTGCGGGTATCCGGAGGGGACCGCCCCGAGGTATTGGGAGTGGCGAAAATCCGCAATCTGATGCTCGATAAGATTCTTCCTCCTGCGGTAACGAATTTCATTGAAGGTTCGATTTCCGGAGATTTTCGGGTTTTTGGATCGACGAATAACTCGAATGGAATCGGCTTTGAAGGCCAGGTCTTGATGGATGGCGTTAACGAGATTATTGTTCGCGATCGCATTCACATTTTAAATGCTTTATCGGTGGTGGACTATTCACGAAACTACCATCGGGTTGATTTTCGCGAAGGCTCATTTCAGTTGAAAACTTTGGGCGGTGAACTGGAGTTATCAGAGGTGAATCTGAAGGCAGGGGATGTTTTCACTCTTCAGGGAGCTCTGAAAGTGCGTCTGCCGACGCAGGCGGAAATCCAAGCAGCGGTAGGGAAGGAAGGCGAGGCGGAGATTTCGCCATTATTTGCAAGTGAGGGTGAAAGAGGCACCTTAATGGATAGCCTGCGAGGCAAATCCGATTTTTCGTTGAAACGGGCTGCTTTGGAGGCAAAACTCATTCGTGATGGAGCGCAGAGTGATGAATCGCTCAGTTTGTTCGACCGTCTCGGCTTCAATCTCGAGCTGCGGCGTTTGCAGAGTGATGCGTCGGAACGGATGTCACGCATGCTTCAGTATCAGGGCCTCTTTCTGGTCACGATTCCCAATGATGCCTTTGAACATGCGGGTGAACTTCGACAGCTTTACCCAGTGGATAGGTCCAGTAACCGAATTCCAATCCGGGTTCCCGTCGAGGGGGGACTGTATGAGCTAACCCTCAAGCAGGCGGAGGATATCTATCAGCAAGGACGGCGGTGAATCATGCTTTCGAGGCAAGCCCGAGGCTGTGGTAAATTTCGCGGGTCGCGTGGCTTTTGTTGAGCGTGTAAAAATGGATGCCGTCCACGCCCTCGTCGAGGAGACCGGCGCATTGTTCTGCTGCGTAGTGGATGCCGACCCGCTCGACCGCTTCGGGGTTGGAATTTGCCCGGTTGAGCGCACGAATCAGTTTGGCAGGATAGCGAGCTCCGGCGGCGAGCTCCGCCATGCCAAACATGCCTTGCAGCGAGGTGACTGGCATCAGCCCGGCGATGATCGGGATTCCGATGTTCGCCAGTTGGCAGCGGTCGCGGAAATCGAAGAAGTCGTGGTTGTCGAAAAACAGCTGGGTGCAGATGTAGTCAGCTCCTTCGTCCACTTTGGCTTTGAGAAAATCGAGTTCGTCCATGCGGTTGGGAGTTGAAGGATGCCCCTCGGGAAATCCCGCGACGCCGATGCCGAAGCCACGTGGATCGGGGTGGGCGCCGGACTCGTTGAACTGGCGGATAAACCGCACGAGGTCGGCGGCTTGGCGGAAGTCGCCTTGACTCCAGTCATAATTCGGTTGGTCGCGTGGAGGATCGCCGCGGAGGGCTAGGATATTACTCACTCCAGCGTTGGCATAACGATTGAGGATGGCGACAACCTCGGCCTCGGAATGCCCGACGCATGTCAAATGGGGCACAGGCGGGATCGAAGTCGTTTGTTTGATGCGGACGACGAGATCGTGGGTCATTTCACGGGTGGTGCCGCCCGCGCCGTAGGTGACCGAGACAAAGGAAGGTTTGAGGGGTTCCAGTTCCCGGATGGTTTGATAAAGATGCTCCCATGCCTCGACTCCGCGCGGAGGGAAGAACTCGAATGAGAGTGAGGGATGGGCGGCGGCGAGAATGTCTCGAATGTGCATAGTGGATTGGGCGTGGAAAATCGGGGTTTTTCGTGGCGGAAAGCGAAACTTTCCCGGGATTCCGGAGTTTCTAGACCGGTAGTCCCGCAGAACGCGGCTAAATAATCTGCAAATTCCCATGAAAACAATCCCCGTTTCCTTAATTGTTGCGGCTTTGCTGGCACGCGTGGTGTTATCCGCTCAGACAGAAGGTGGCACGCCGGCACCTCCTCGCGGCGGTGGAGATGGCAAGCGTGGTGGGCAGCGTCCATTTGTAGAGGCATGGAAAGCGGCGGATAAGGACAGCGATGGTTCGCTATCAGAGACGGAGTTTTCCGGACTTCCGCGTATTCAAGGAATTCCTGGGGAAAAGCGCGTGAATTTATTCAAACGCTTGGACAAGAACACGGACGGTAAGCTGGATCGCCAAGAACTTGGCCAAATGGGACGCGGGCACGATGGACAGGGCCCGCCGATGCAACGTTTGTGGGAACTGGATGCGGACCGGAGTGGCGGTGTGAGTTTTGAGGAATTTAAAGTGGGACGGGTCCATGCCAAACTCGACCCGGAAAAACAACAGGCGGTATTTCGACGATTGGATTCCAATGGCGATGGTATCATCACTCCCGCCGACAGGCCGGAACCACCTTTCAAACGTGATGGGGAGAAGCCGCAGCATGATGGGGATAAGTCGCAGCAGAAACGAAGTCCGGGCGGACAGTCGGACGGACTTCGGACGGAGCCGCGCCAGATGATTCGCCAACTCGATGAGAACAAGGATGGGACGCTTTCGTTCGAGGAATTCCGTGTTGGTCCGGCTGTGAAAGATCTGACGGAGGACGAACAAGAGGAGCGCTTCGAAGCGCTCGATAAGGATCATGATTTAAAAATCAGCGCCAAGGATTTCCCGACACCAACGCCGCGTGAGGGATCGAAACGCCCGGAAACGCCACCGGCAATGGTGGATTGAGCCGAAGATAAGTAGCATGGCTTCCAAAAGAAGCAGCGGAACGTGTCCGCCGATGTCCATGGGGAGCCAATGAGGTGAGCAAAGCGCTTTCCATTGGCACTTCATGGTCAGGGCGATCATGCATCGCCCCTCCGGAGCGGCGGAACATGTCCGCCGATGCCCATGAGTAACTATTCAGGTCTTTAAGAAAGCTTAAGTAATTTCCTGCGTATTGATGACGACCAAATGTTGAGCGACCGTACCAAAGCCCTGCGTCCTGCAGTCCAAGCCGCCTTCGATGCGGGTGGGTTAGACGCCGTCTGCGAAC
>CAYRLT010000314.1:0-2359 GCA_964425095.1 uncultured Luteolibacter sp. | reverse complement strand
TTTTCATGGTCGCCCGCGTCCTCCTTTCATTTGCCGGGGTAACCCGCCGTGAGGATCGGTCCCTGCCATTTTTAAGACAGGCTCTAATACCTCAATCCTCGCGCGCTTGCACGGCGGTGATGGCGATGGTGTAAACGATGTCTTCCACCAGCGAGCCGCGTGACAAGTCATTGACCGGGCGTTTGAGGCCTTGCAGCACGGGGCCGATGCTGATGACGTTGGCGCTGCGCTGCACGGCTTTGTAAGTCGTGTTTCCCGTGTTGAGGTCTGGAAAAATAAACACCGTGGCGCGCCCGGCGAGCGGGCTGTCCGGGGCCTTGGTCGCGGCGACGTCCGCAATGGCCGCCGCATCGTATTGCAAGGGGCCATCTAGCAGAATATCCGGACGCTTGGCATGCGCGATGCGCGTCGCCTCGCGCACCTTATCGACATCGGCGCCTTGGCCGGACTCGCCGGTGGAGTAACTGATCATCGCGACGCGTGCCGGTATGCCCAGCTTGGTGGCGGAGTCGGCGCTTTGGATGGCGATGTCGGCGAGCATTTCCGCATCGGGGTCCGGGTTCACGGCACAATCGCCATAGACGAGGACTTGGTCGGGCAGGCACATGAAGAAAATCGAGGAGACGACGCGGGTGCCGGGCTTGGTTTTGATGATTTGGAGGGCGGGCCGGATCGTGTTAGCCGAGGTGTGAAGGGCGCCGGAAACCAAGCCGTCCACCTCGCCGAGGGCGAGCATGACGGTGCCGAGCCAGACGTTGTCCTCGAGGAAATCCGCCGCATCCAAATGCGTGAGTCCCTTATGGCGGCGCATCTCGACCAGCGGCTCGATGTAGTTGGCCCGGACATCCGCGGGATCGATGATCTCGACTTCAGGCGGAAGTTCCACTTCCACTCCTTTGGCGACGCGCAGGATTTCCTCGCGGTTTCCTAACAAAATGCAGCGGGCGATGCCGCGCCGGGCACACAGTGCGGCGGCGCGGATGGTGCGTGGTTCGCTGCCTTCCGGCAGCACGATGCGTTTGCGCGCTTGTTTCGCGAGCTCGACGATTTTGTAACAAAACGCCGCGGGAGACATCCGCGCCTCCACTGGTGCCGAGGATTTTTCCGCGAGCCAGACGGCATCGACATGCGAGGCCACGAAATCCATCGATTCGCGGATGCGTTGGATATCATCGGCAGGAACCTCGGTGCTCATGCTGCTAAGATGGGTGGCGGTCTGCCAACTGTTCGTTGAAACCTTGAGAACTGGCAGGCCGGTTTCAAGCGCGGGGCGGCAGAGATCCAGAATCCCCGATGGGAGTTCGGTGTCGCCGGTGAGCACCAGCCCTGCGAAGGCGGTCTTGTTCACTGCGGCCATCGCCGCGGCCACAAAGACGTCGGCGCGGTCGGCTGGAGCCACTAGGATACTTCCCGGCTTGAAAGCGCCTAACATATTTGGGACCGTGCGGGCAAGCAGGGTGAAATCCCGCACGCGGCGGGTCGCCATTTCGCCCTCATGGAGGATGGTGGCATTGAGATGGCGCGCGATATCGACGGTGCGCGGCGCGGAGAGTTCGGAATGTTCGGGAATCGTGCCGATGATCGGAAACTTCGTCCGGCTGAACAACGGGCAGCGCTGCAAAACCGCACTGCGGATTTCCTCCAACGGCTGGCCGAGGGATTCCGGGGTGTGATTGATGAGGCAACCGAGAATCTTGCTATCTTTGAGGCCGCCGAACTCGCGAATCGAGAGTTCCATCCGCGACTCGAAATCCGCGAAATCCTCCGGGCTGTCACCTTTGAGTTTTCCCGCCAGAATCACGTGAGCACTGAGCGTTTGGGCCAGTGCGGGATTGATGCTCGCCGCGCTCGGCCAATCCTGGGAGTGCACGATTCCCTCCACCACCACCACATCGGCTCCGGCACAGGACTCATGAAACAGCGCGACCACCCGTTCCATCAATTGCTCTTCCTCGCCCGCGGAAATCAGGCGCGCGGCCTCTTCCTGCGGGATCGGAGTGGCCGGATTGAGCTGCGTGGTGGCGCGGATGAAATGCGTCGAGCGCTCGGGCCCTTGATCGTGATTGACCGACTGACCGATCGGTTTGCAAAAGGCGACGCGGACGCCCCGCACGTCCAGCGCGCGGACCAAGCCCAAGGCAAGTGTCGTTAGGCCTACACCACTGCCACTGGGTGCGAGAAACAAGGTATAGGGCGCGATTTTGTTCATGATGACGGTGGAGTGAAGGATGGCGCGAGGAACCGCATGGCTTCACGGGCAATGACCAGTTCTTCATTGGTGGGAACGACGAGCGTGAGCAGGCCGCTTGTGGAGGCGGTGATGCGGCCGTTGCTGGCGCGGCCATGGATGCGGTTGTGC
>CAYRLT010000313.1:0-2717 GCA_964425095.1 uncultured Luteolibacter sp. | reverse complement strand
CAAAAGAAAAAAGCGCAGAAGAATGCCAAGACCGGCAACTCATCCCAGGCGAAGAAGCCAGACGGCCCCAAGAAGTAACGCCACGGCGTCTGGCGTCGATAAATAAGGCGGAAGCCTTTCCGAAAACCGACACATGTGTCGGCTATGCCATTGTCTCAACTCACCTCGATCACAAGCGAGTCATCTTCTTCCAAAAGATCACCTACCCGCAGTCCGAAGTGACGTTGCTGATTTCGACTCACATCAAATATCGAGCACCCGCCAATCAAGCGTGGTCGGTAATCCGCGACCTTGATGGAACGCGCGGAAGGCTTCGAGAACATGTTCGAGTTGCACGACATCGCGGAGTTCGCCATCGCTGACACAGTTTTTCTTTTCGAGAAGGAACGGCTGCAGGGAACCACTAGGGAGACAGGCGCGATAATGCACGTATGAGCCGGAAGGATCCGTAATGCGCCAACACAGAGACGCTCCAGATGATGACCCTCTGCCTGCTGCCCAATCTACAGGGCTTCAAGCGCCTCGGCGAACCGCAGGCTGCCGTCGAATACAACCCGAAGGACTTGAGCAACTTCATCACCAAAAACTTCGGCCCACTCAACGCGATGATGGAACGCGCCGGCATGAGCGAGATGGACATCTATAACCGGACGTGCGACGTATTCCACTACTTCAAGCTGCTTTACGATTCGCCGCCGCCGGAGGGCTGAGGCATATCTCAATTTGCCCAGTTTTATGACAACCGCCGTTGGGGATTCTTCTTGAATTTCGGCCCCGGACTGCCAGTCTCGTCCCCGACATCGCGAGAGTCCGCCGTAAGTGGGGACCGGCAACCTAGCAGAGACGCCAAGGTGCTACCGGATCGAAAGATCCGGCATGTGGGAAGGGACCAGACAAACCCTTCCAACAAGAGTCTCACCGGAATTTTCCGACGCCCGTGCTGATGTCATCAGGACGGGCGTTTTGATTTTCCGGGAAGCGCGATGTCGTGAATTCAAACCACGACATCCCCATGAACCCCATCGCATCAACCGTTATTTCCCGCCGTCAGAAGACTGCGGGCACCAATCACCACCTGTGGAACAACCACGGCACCTGGTGGTTCCACGGCACCTTCCACCTGACCGACGGCACCGCCGAGCGTGTCCGTGTGAATCTCAGGACGGACAATCTCGAAACGGCCCGCTTCCGC
The DNA here is from genome assembly GCA_964425095.1 of uncultured Luteolibacter sp. Classification (GTDB taxonomy): domain Bacteria; phylum Verrucomicrobiota; class Verrucomicrobiia; order Verrucomicrobiales; family Akkermansiaceae; genus Luteolibacter. The sequence goes on along the minus strand of CAYRLT010000313.1, from coordinate 1,525 downwards.
CGCGATTCCATCCTAGCGGGACGCTGCTTCCAACCCACCACTCACACCCAACCCTAGTATGCCAAGTCACATTCTAAACCCCAAAATTCAAATCCCGCAATCCCATGAACCGCCGCAGCTTTCTATCCATTATCGCCGGATCCGGTGGATCCTGCCTGATCCCCGCCGCCATCTCCCGCCGCATTCACGACATCTGCATCGGTGCCAGCCAGCCTCTCATCCTGGCTCCGTCCAATCCCGCCTTCAACCTCTATGCTCAAGAATGTTGTGGCCACTATCTGCTGCACCTCGGCGATCCCGAAGAGGAACCGGATTATCCCACACTGCGCGATTTCATCGAGGGGCGGGACTTCGATCCAGACAATCGTCGCTCGCTCCGCGACTATCTCATCAACTGGAGGGGCCACGATGTGCCATCAGAGGGCCGGACCTCGCATGTGATCGATGAACTGGTCACCATGCTGGACGAACCCATCGAAGGCTATGAACGCGACCACTGGATGGAATGGGATTTTGAAATGCGCGAAGGCACTCTGCCGCAGGCCTACCGCTACCTGCTGGACCTACCCCTCGACGATGGCAAGCCGTCCAACGGCTTTGACCTCGGCTCTTTGTCGTTCATCGAAGGCGACCGCCCCGGCTCCAACCTCACCTATGTCGAGATCGACAGCCTAGCCGCCATCGCCAGCCTCCAGCACCGCCTCAACGAACTCCAAGAAGGAGCCTCAATCATAATCACCTGATACTAAGCCATGAATTTCATCAATCCACACGAGCATGCTTCCAGAGTGACCGCTGCCGAATACCGCCACGCCCTTGACGCGCTGCCTTTTGGTAAGCGCCTGCCTGGAGCGGTGTATGTGATCGATCCAGGGGATGACGCTCGCATTCCTTCACTGCTCCGGATCACGACGGCTGAGCTGAGGAAACGTTTGCAAATCGGAGCTGAGTTCAACCTGCTGAAATTCCACACGGTCTCGCCGAAGATCTCGTTCCTTGCTTATCCGGAGTTCGAGAAGAACCCGCACCCGGCTTTATCGGAATCGGTCATCGTCGATCTAGTGACCGGGAAGACCCGGCGCGATGACTACCGTGCCCGCGCCAACCCACCCATCCTCCATCGCAAGGAAACATTCCTGCCGCCAGAGCATCCGCTGCATGGAAAGTTTGCCAAGCTCACACGGCAGGAGGAAGCGGCCGGATTGTTGGACGACACGGCTCGCATCGGCTTCCGCATCAACTGGGAACGGATTTTGGCCGAAAAGGGTCTCGGATTCAAAGGGCATCGTCTGGTTGAAAGCTCGGTCACCGTCGCTCCTGCTGACGCGACGCCGGCGAAACAAAAAATCCACCGCCACAAGACCGCCCTGGTCCGTCGCGAGATTTCCAAGCCGGTCAAAACCCTGCTCGAACTCGGCCAACTCCGCCGGGGCGAATCTTTCTTCGATTGTAACTATTCAGGTGCGAAATCCAGTGGCTGGCCAGCGAATGCGGATTTGATGGAGTCCATCAGGTTGAGGCCGTG
>CAYRLT010000312.1:0-31302 GCA_964425095.1 uncultured Luteolibacter sp. | reverse complement strand
CGTTCCGCGCTGATGACCGGGCGCAATCCATCGCACACCGGCGTATATTCTGTTGTCCGGCCGAACGCGCAATGGGGGCTGAAGCTGGAGGAACAAACCCTGGCTCAAGCGCTACGCGGCAACGGCTACGAAACTGCCATTTCCGGGAAATGGCACCTCGGCGAGTTCGAGCCCGCCTACCGGCCGACCCAGCGGGGCTTCGATCACCAATACGGACTTTGGTTCGGCGCGATCGATTATTTCACCCACAAGCGCGACGGCGTTCCCGACTGGCACCGGAACGATCAACCCTGCAAGGACGAGGGCTACTCAACCCATCTTATCGCCAAAGAAGCATGTCGGATCATTCGCGAGAAAAATCCGGACAAGCCGCTCTTTCTCTATCTGCCCTTCAACGCCGTGCATGCCCCTCACCAGATTCCTCCGAATTATTGCGAGCCCTACTCGAATCTCAAAGGCGTCCGCCGCACTTATGCAGGCATGGTTTCCGCAATGAACGAGGCTGTGGGCCAGGTGCTCGCCGCGTTGGATGAAAAGAAACTCCGCGACAACACCCTCATCATCTTTTCCAGCGACAACGGTGGTCCCAATCCCGGTACGGTGACCTCCAATGGTCCGCTGCGCGCCGGCAAAGGCACCATCTACGAAGGCGGTATCCGCGTCTGCGCCTGCGTCAACTGGCCCGGCCACATCCCCGCTGGAAAATTTATCGATGAACCGCTTCACGCCGTGGATTGGTATCCGACAATCGTGAAACTAACAGGTGCAACCGAGGAGCAAAAACTTCCGCTCGACGGCCTCGACATCTGGCCGGTGCTCACCGATGGTGCCAAATCGCCACATGACGCCCTGATCCTCTGCGGAATGAAACGCGGACAGGCCGCAGTGCGCATGGGCGATTGGAAACTGCTCGTGGGTGCCGGAAACAAAGACGAATTGTACCACCTCACCGAAGACTTGGGTGAAAAGAACAACCTTGCCGTCGCGAATCCCGAAAAACTCAAGGAACTTCATGCCAAATATGATGCGATGATGAATTCCGCTGTCATGTCAGGCGAGCCAGCCGAATCCGGTGGCAAAAAGAAAAAATCGTAGATGATTGGATTGTGGATCAATGGTTTGCCGTGCGGCTGTCCAATTGAAAAATTTGACCTGAGGTATGAGACATTTCGTGATGGAGGAATCGTACGAATTTTGCGGCTGTTAGGCATGTATTCAGCCGGCCAAGTTGATGTGCGGCGAGAATTTCAGCCCGTCGGCGATTACTCACAGCGGCAGTCATTGGAGTGTCGAGGAATCCTGGCAGCACGGCGTTGATGCGGATGTTGGAGGATCCATATTGTGTTGCTAGATCGGTGACCAATCCGAGCAATGCGGCTTTGGCCGTGGCATAGGCGACTTGGCCGATAGGTGGATGAAGTGCGGAATAACTTGAAATCAAAATAACGTGTCCGCCTCCTTTGGCTGCCATGACGGGCAACACGGCGTCGGCGCTTGCTGCAGTGCCTTTAAAATTGATGGCCCATGTTTCATCCCAAGCATTTTCGGAAAGTCGGGCCAATGGCGCGTCACGGATCATTCCTGCGGCACAAACCAGCAAATCGACCGGGCGTTCATGGAAATATCTTTGAATTGCTGTCGGGTCACGCATATCGAGCTCTTGTGATCCGGGGGAATCAACGACCCATCCTGGCTGCTGCAAGGTGTTTGCAATCGCGCTTCCCAGTGAACCGGTGCCGCCGGTGATTACAGCGTGTTGAATTTCTTGCCGCATGCCGCAGTGAGCTTTGCCTGACCCTGACGCTGGGCGCAAGTCCGCTTAAAAATGGTTTTTCGAACGTCCACATCGAGCCTCTAGAACAATATGGGCAAGGCCTGTGAATAAGATCTGAATGACTGGGGAAAGAAGAATCGATTACATTCGAAATGTGAAGTCATTGGGATACAATGCCGATTTTTGCCCAGGTTATTCTTCCCGTGGAACGCCTGAATCTGCACTGAGGAACGTAACTTTTTGAGAGTTGTTCACACTATGAAGAAGAATATCTTATGAGGTCAAAAAAGAGCAGATTCATCATGGAGTCTAAAATGACAAAGGTCCCACAAGCGTTTGAAGACTCATGAGACCGATGTTTGAAAGAGACGGCTCGCATTGCGTCAGAGAAGCATCAGGGCGGGTTGCTCGATCAGTTTGCGGACTTCAGACAGGAATTGAGCACCGATGGCACCATCGACCACACGGTGGTCGCAAGAGAGTCCAAGGTTCATCCGAAGGCCGGGAACGATTTGGCCGTTTTTGACGACCGGTTTTTCGATGGCTGCTCCGACGGAAAGAATCGCCGCTTGCGGTGGATTGACGATGGCGTCGAAAGATTCGATGCCCCATGCGCCGAGATTGGAAACGGTAATCGTTCCGCCATCGAATTCATCGGGTTTGAGTTTCTTGTCTTTGGCCCGGGCGGCAAAATCTTTAACCGCCTTTGATATGGCGAACAGGGTTTTGGTTTCCGCTTCCTTGATGACTGGTGTTACCAGGCCGTCTTCAACAGCGATGGCAACGGACAGGCCGACGTGTTTAAATTTTACAATATGATCGCCTGCAAATGAAGCGTTGATGGCGGGAACGGCTTGGGCTGCGTTGATGACGGCTTTGAGAATGAAATCGTTGACCGAGTATTTGTTGCCGTGGGTTTTTTCGGCTTGATCGTTGATTTGTTGGCGGATCGCCATCAGCGGCGCTGCGTCCACTTCGAGGTGCAGGTAGAAATGTGGAATCGTTGTTTTGGACGTGAGCAAACGCGATGCGATGATTTTTCGCATGCTACTGAGCTGTATCATATCATCACCGGCCTTGGCAACTGGGAGGATGGCTAGTGGAGCGTTGGCTGGAGCGGACGAAGTCTCACTTGCGGTCGCTTGGGCTGGTGCCGCGAACGCAGCTTTGGATTTGATCGATGCTGTGAGAGCTGCTGCCGCATTGGCATCAGACGATTTGAAAGTAGCTGTTGCTTTCACGGGCGAGCTGGATGCGAATTCCACATCACTGCGGATAATGCGTCCGGCAGGGCCAGTGCCGACTACGGTGGAAAGATCGATGCCCAAGTCATTTGCAACCTTTCGGGCTAGAGGTGAAGCCATGATCCGTCCACCGGTCGGAGGGGTGATCGATTGCGCGACAAGGTAGGTAGCAAGTGTTGGATTGCTAGGCTGAGTTGGAGCAACTGGTCCAGGGGCAATTGTGAGTTTAGTGTCTTTGGGTGCTTGATCGGAGTCACCATTAAGAATGGCAAGTGTTCCTCCAATGGGCGCTTTTTCGCCAGCTTGAATGAGAATTTCAGTGAGCACCCCATCATCGAATGCTTCCATTTCCATCGTTGCTTTGTCTGTTTCGATATCAGCGAGGATGTCGCCGATTTCAACCGAATCGCCAACGTTTTTGTGCCATTTGACGAGGGTGCCCTCGGTCATGGTATCCGAGAGTTTGGGCATTTCGATGTTCACAGACATGGTATGGAGATAAAGATTTGAAGCTGGCAGAGGATGAGAAAATGCGGAGTGAATTCCAGTCTTTTTACGGGAAAACAAAAAAGCGCGGGGAGTGTTCCTCCTCCGCGCCTGTTAAAATGATATGATCGCCTATGGATTGGCGGTTTTTGTCGCGATTGGTAGTTCTCTCATCGTAGGAATCAAACCGAGATTCGGGCTGCCAGAAGAACCTTGCATGCTTGTAAGTCTCAAGGTGGATTCCGAAGTGGTGCCGCAATCATCTTTTTTCGGGCAGAACAAACGGACGCACTTACTGTTACTGGAGCTACGGACTTTCACCGTGACGGTCTTGTAGCGGGGAACTTTTTTTTCAATCGTTTGAACCATGCCGCCTTTGCCGCTTTTCGCACTCCCGGGTGTGACGACTTGTTCGGTGACGATGTCGTAACCACAGGTTTTAACTTGGCGCGTTTCGGTGTGGTAGTCAGTGGTATGTAATGGATTGCCGAACATCGAGCAACATGATGAGAAGCCGAGCGAGATGGCGGTTAAGGATAGGGTTAGGGCAAGGTTTTTCATGATCGTGGTTAGTTGAAGGCAATGAATGCAGAAAAAAGTTCAGAAAAGGCAGCAACAAGAAGTCAGCCCGCCGAATAAAGCAATGGAAATTGCAATCATCAACATGCGTAGAAACATAGACAAGATGCTAGAATTCTGGAAGCGGATTGCAATGAAAAAAGGAATCAAGCCATGGTCAGAACTTTCTCGACGATCCGTCTGGGGTTCGGAAGTTGTTCATGCTCAATGTGTGGCGAATAAATTGCCGGGGCATCTATGGAACAGACACGTTTGATCGGTCCGTCGAGATAATCGAAAGCGTGCTCTTGGATGAGCATGGCCACCATGGCGGAAACTCCGCCGAAGGGCTTTGACTCATCGACTAATAATACCCGATTGGTTTTCATGACGGTCTTGAGAATGGCGTCAACATCGAGAGGACGGATCGAGCGGAGGTCGAGGACTTCGGCGTTGATCCCATGCTCAGTTTGCAGAATTTCCGCGGCGGCGAGTGATTGGATGACCGAGCGGCCATGGGCAATGATGGAGAGATCAGAGCCTTCACGTTTCAAATCGGCGACGCCGAGTGGGATGACAAAATCACCGTCGGCGGGATCTGGGACCTCGCCGATATTACCGTAAAGCAGGGTGTTTTCCATGAAATAGACCGGATCGTTGTCGCGGATGGCCGCTTTGATCAGACCCTTGGCGTCGGCTGGGGTGGCGGGAACACAGACTTTGAGGCCGGGAAATGCGGCAAACAGGCCTTCTGGAACATGCGAGTGGGTGGCGCCGACACCAGTGCCGCCATTGGCGGGTCCGCGCACGACGATCGGGCAATTGCAGAGACCGCCAGACATATAGCGGACGCAGGCGGCGTTGCTGACGAGTTGATCGAAAGCGACCGAGTGGAAGGACCAAAACATCAACTCCATCACCGGGCGGACCCCCAGCATCGAAGCACCAATGCCCATACCGATGAAGCCAGCTTCGGAAATAGGAGTATCGACCACACGTTTGTCGCCCCATTTTTTCCAAAGGCCTTCGGTGACTTTGTAGGCACCGTTGTATTGGGCGACTTCCTCGCCCATCAGGACGACATTCGGATCGCGGGCGAGTTCCTCATCGAGGCCTTCGCGGAGGGCTTCACGGTAGGTAAGTGTGCGAGACATGGAAGAATGAAAGATGGAGAGGGCGTGTGTAGATTTAAGCTGTGCGGCTTTTTAAGCAGCGGATCGTCCGGCAAGAACGGGAAGAATCAATCGAAGAAATGACGTCCGATTTTGGAGGCGGGAGTTTCATGGTCCGTTTCCCAGTAAACATCGGTGCTGATGTCTGCGATGGTGGGAGCAGGCGATTCGTCGGCGAATTTGACGGAGGCTGCGGCTTCATCGGCCGCCGCCTTGTTGATTGCGGTGGCGCTTTCTTCGGTGAGGATTCCTTCGGCAATGAGCTTGCGGCGGAATACGGAAATCGGGTCGTGGTTTTGTTTGTAGTTTTCGATTTCCTCGGGGGTGCGGTATTTCTTGTGATTGGCGTCCGCGATGCTGTGGCCGTAGTAGCGGTAGGTATCGATTTCCAGTAGGGAGGGCTTGTGCTCCTTGCGGGCACGCTCCATGGCGATATGGGTTTTTGCACGGACTTCGTAGAGATCCGAGCCATCGATAACATCCCATGCCATGCCGTAGGCTTCGGCGCGTTGGGCGAGGCATCCGCCATAAGATGACGACCGCTCCTGCGAGGTGCCCATTGAGTATCCGTTGTTTTCGATGATATAAACCACCGGGATATCGAAGAGTGCGGCGAGGTTGAGCGATTCGTGGAAAGCGCCTTGATTGACCGCGCCATCGCCGAGGTAGCAGAGGCAGCAACCTTCACGACCCAAGTATTTGACGCCGTATGCCAAGCCCAGGCCCAGCGGTGTCTGGCCTGCGACGATGCCGTGGCCACCCCAGAAATTTTTGTCTGGCGCGAAAAAGTGCATCGACCCGCCTTTGCCTTTTGAGCATCCGGTTTGTTTGCCGAACATTTCCGCCATGCATTCGTTCATTCCCATGCCAACGGCTAAGGCGTGGCCGTGATCCCGGTAGGCAGTGATGAAATGATCATCTTTGCCAGCGAGGGAAATCGTGCCGACCGCGACCGCTTCCTGACCGATGTAGAGGTGGAGGAAGCCACCAATTTTTCCACCTTGATAATATTTCAATCCGGCTTGCTCGAATCGGCGGATGCGAACCATTTGGGTGAACAGCTCAATTTTTCGCTCTGGAGTGAGCGATTGATTGATGGGAGAGCTGGCGAAATCGAGTGGGGCAGGGCTGACGCTGGTCATTGGGCGGCGTGGTATGGAAATGAGGCGAGTGGAACCGAGGCTCCGAGATCCTCAGCGGGATTTGGCGTAGGCAGGAACGGGAGCGGTAGTTACGGGGGCGAACTTGGGCAAGCGGATGCGAGCTGCCAGGAAAACGCCAGTGAAGATGAGGTTGGCGGCAGTGAGATTGCGAAGGAAGACCCACGATGGAAGCACGTCGCCAGGAGCACCGAGCCAGAGGGATTGCCAGAAGCCGGTGAGTGTCTTCGCGTAGCGGGGGTCACCCAACCAAGCGGCACCATTGGTGATGAGGTGGAAGGTGACGGCTCCAGCGATCGAACCCAGCAGCAGGGCGGGGACTCCTTTGGTCGAAAGGTTTTTTCCGAGGAAGAAGACGAGGGTCAGAGCGAACAAAGTGGTCAAAAATACGGCTGGGCTCGAAGTATGGCCAATTCCCAAGGGGAATGTGATGGCCCACACGGCGAGTGGAATGGCAAAGCCACGCAGACCGGTGGCGAGTAGGGCACCGCAGAAAAAGACGGCGGCAAGGGGTTGAAAATTTGGAAGGGTTTCCGGAAACACACTTCCAAGGACGCGGAAGGCGATCAGGAGGCCGACAATTAGGCAGAGTGGTAGATAACGGTTCATAGCGGCAGGAGAATTGTATTTTTTTTAGGGCTAGACTAGGCGAAAATTGCGGAGTGCCCAAGGTTTTTTTGGAACCGACTTGAAGACTATCACCATGAGTGTGAATGGATTCGGGAGGAGGCGGCGAGATTGTTCCACGTGGAACGTCCTGGTTTCCGCGCTTGAGCCCTGGCAGGGGCGGGTTATGGTTTGCGTCCTTCAATGTTTCGATTCCCTAAATGCTACGATGTGATTGTGATTGGTGCCGGCCACGCCGGGGTGGAGGCTGCGTTGGCAGCCGCTCGACTGGGGTGCCAAGTGGCGGTGCTGACTCAGAATCTAGACACCATCGGACAAATGTCCTGCAACCCGGCGATCGGCGGTTTGGCCAAAGGTCACATGGTCCGAGAGATCGACGCGCTGGGTGGGGCCATGGGGTTGAACACGGATGCCACTGGTATTCAGTGGCGCATGCTGAATGCTTCGAAGGGTCCTTCCGTGCGCGCCCCGCGCGCTCAATGCGACAAGAAGGCTTACCAGTTCCGAATGAAGCGCGAATTGGAAGCCATGGCGGGCGTGGAGATTCATCAGGGAAACGTGGCGGACATTTTGGTCACGGGCGGCCGCGTCACGGGGGTAAGCACATCACTTGGGATGGAAATTTGTGGCCGGTCGGTGATTCTAAGCGCAGGCACTTTCATGGGAGGGTTGATGCACGTCGGCCTTCGAAACGAGAAGGGTGGTCGGATGGGGGATGCGACGTCCAATGTTTCCGAATCCTTGAAACGCCTTGGGTTTGCCGTTGAGCGTTTCAAGACAGGAACGCCATGTCGTCTGAATGGTCGATCGATCGATTTTTCACGCTGTGAGCGCCAGGGGGGAGATTCGCCCGTGCCCAAGTTCAGTTTCATGGCGGACACCTTGATGCGGGGTGACAACGACCTTTTCACGCTGAATCCTTGGGGCGATCCGGCGTTCCACGTGGAACAAATGCCGTGTTGGATCACCTACACGAACCCACGCACGCACGAAATCATCCGGGGAAATCTCCACCAATCGCCGATGTATTGCGGGATTATCGAAGGGGTGGGACCGCGTTATTGCCCGTCGATCGAGGACAAGGTGGTGCGTTTCGCCGAAAAGGAACGGCATCAAGTTTTCTTGGAACCGGAAGGCCGCCACACTCTCGAATACTACGTCAACGGCGTTTCCACATCGTTGCCCTACGAGGTGCAGTTGGATTTCCTGCGTTCGATCGTGGGTTTGGAAAACTGTGAGATCCTGCGGCCCGGCTATGCGGTGGAGTATGATTATTGTCCGCCCACTCAGCTTCGGCCGACTCTGGAGACCAAGGAAATCGAGGGTTTGTATTTCGCCGGGCAAATCAATGGCACCTCCGGCTACGAGGAAGCGGCAGGGCAGGGGCTCATCGCCGGCGCGAATGCAGCGCTGAAAGCCCTCGAAAAACCCGAGTTTATTTTGGGTCGGGACGAGGCGTATTTGGGCGTCATGATTGATGATTTGGTGACACGCGGATGCACCGAGCCCTATCGCATGTTCACCAGCCGGGCGGAATACCGCCTCTTGCTCCGCCAGGACAATGCCGATCTCCGCCTGACACCCAAAGCGGCGGAAGTGGGGCTCGTCACAGGTGAGCGCGTGCGCCGGGTGGAGGAAAAACAGACGGCCATGCTGCGTGCGGACCGGTGGGTGCGGCAAGCGGTGCATGAAGGGGTCAAACTCGATCAATGGCTGCGGCGCAGTGAAAATACCTGGGAGGCGCTTCCGGAAGCGTTGTTGCAGGAATTCCAACTTGAACTTTGGTCGCTTATCGAGACGGATTTCAAATATGAAGGTCATCTAGGCCGTCAGCGCATTCAGATCGAACGCATGGCGCGCCAAGAGGGTCGCCGTTTACCCAGCAGTCTGGATTACACGACCATCCGAGGACTAAAAAAAGAAGCGCAAGTCCGGTTCAGTGAGATTCGGCCCGCCACTCTCGGCCAGGCCGGCCGCATCCCAGGAATCACACCGGCGGATGTGGCGATGCTGGTCGTCTGGCTAGAGAAACTGGAGCGTGAACAAAATTCCGTAACCGATTGATAATCAACAGATTATTAATCTGGGTATGATAAAAAACTGACGTTTTTTCATGAATTTCCATGAAATCGATCCTTGGTGCGAATAAGGAAAGCTCGTAATGTAGCTATATGGATCAATCAGACTACGCCAAGGTGGTTGACACATTCTTCACGTGTTGGAGCGATGAGATCACTGCTATTTTTCGGGAGTTTTTGTCGGCGATGGAGGCCGAGCAGTCATTGCCACCGGTGCAGGTGATGTCGCAAAATTATGAAACCGCGCAGGTCAACCCGGAGATCCATGTATTGCCTGGCAATTTGAAGGATGCGCGAGACGCGGTGTTTCCATATTTCTGGGGGACCGACGGTTGGTCCTCACCGCTTCACTTGGAAAACGTCAAGGGACCCGCAAACTATGCTTCACTCGTGGGAGCGCTGGCCTGCTTGCTCAAGAACCCGAATTTGTGCACGGACACCTACAGCCAGCGGTCCAATGAGCTGGAAGTCAAGGCGGTGACCGCGCTCGCCAATCTGCTTTTCTATCATACTGTGGATCCTTGGGGAGTCTTTACCATGGGCGGCACGATCTCCAATCTTTATGGGGCGAAAATCGGTTTGGAAAAAGTCGTGCCCGGTGCCATGCGGCATGGACTGCAGGGCGAACGGGTGGTCGGAATGGTCTCGGAGGCTGCGCATTACTCGAACCGAACCGTTGCGGGCTGGCTCGGCATGGGCACGGAAAACCTGATCGCCATTCCCACCGATGATGAATTGGCAATGCGCATCGACCAGTTGGCAGTTGAGTTGCGGAAATGTTATCAGGAGGGCGTGCGGGTTGCTTTTGTGACCGCCACCTTCGGCACCACCGATGCCTTTGGCGTCGATGACATTCGGGCGATCCGCCAGATCATTGATGAAGAAGCCCGTCTCGCCGGACAGCCAGTGCCGCAATTGCATGTGGACGCCGCGGTAGGCTGGGTGCTGAGTTTTCTAACCGAATATAGGATCGCGGAGAATCCTGTGAAATTTGATGCCGCCATGTTACCCATGATAGAACGTGTCCAGCGGGAAACTGAAGGGTTGCGATACGCAGACAGTATCACGATCGATTTCCATAAAATGGGTTGGGGCCATTATCCGGGAAGCGCGTTTCTGGTGAACCGCCGGGAGGATCTGAAATTTCTCTCCCGCAGTATCGAGGAAGTTCCGTATTTTTCCGAGGCGGACGCGAGTCGCGATCCCGCGCTGTTTACTCTCGAATGCTCGAGGCCGGCGCTCGGTCCCTACACGGTGATGGCCTCGCTCAATGGTCTTGGTCTAACTGGTTGGCAGATGCTGGTCACACGCGCGCTGCAATTGGCACAGCTTCTCAAGGATCGCCTGGAGCAGCTCGACTGCTGCAAGGTGCTCAATCTACGGACCTGCGGCCCGAGTGTGGTTTGGTGGGTCCTGCCAAAAGGGCGGGATGCGAAGGGAATCTTCGCGCGGGTCGAGGCCGGTGAGCTGTTGCCGGAGGACTTTGCTCGCTACACCAGCGAGATGCGCCGATTATTCGACAAACGCGAGAAACACATGGATCCCTCGCTAGATGCGCGCCTGAGCTTTACCAACTCGATCGGTTACCGCCCGCATGGCCAGGACCTCCCCGCATGGAAGGCGGTGTTCTTCCACCCAAAAACCGATGAGGCCATCATTGATCGAATTGTTAGAAGCATCGAAGATTTGTGATCCGTGTTTCCGGTGGTTTTTCGCCATTACTGAGCAAGCGGCACGGCACGTATTATCCTGCCGGGCATAACCTCTGCTAGGGTATTTGTCTGACGCAGCTTTTCCTGTCAAAAGAAAGCTTGGCAAAGCGATCCGGGAAGCTAATGTATTCAGTACTGATGCTATGAAGGACATTCCTGCTATGACGATTCCTCGTCCGGCATGGAGTTTTTTCAACGAAAGCAATCAGGTCTGGAATTGCAGTTCAAACCCCAACCAACCACCACGTCATGGCACGCCATAAATCCTACGAATCGGCCGTCGATGCCGGACCCGCCCTAGACATTTCCTCGCTGATCGACGTTTGCTTTCTGCTTTTGATCTATTTTATTGTGACTTCCACGATCACGCCCCGGGAGTCGGATCTTGGCATGTCCTTGCCGGGGGAGAAAGAAGAGGGAAAGAAAACCGGGATTGATCCATTGCTCATTAAAATCGATGCGTCGGGAGCGATCTTTACCGGGCTTGAGGCCAGTCAGTTGGCAATGGATACCGATTCGAGCTCACGCAATCTGCCGCTTCTGGAAAGCCATTTGAAAATGTATGCGGACGCCGCAAAAGCAACGATCTCGACGCCGCTGGTTCAAATTCTGGTCGATACGGAAGCCTCTCATCAACGGGTGATCGACGTCCTCAATGCACTGGTGAGTGTTGATATCAGTTCCGTCACCTTCACGGATCTGGTTGAATAAGATCTCGTAACAGCTGATTCAGAAACCCTGGCCAAAGGCAAATTTCTAGCACTGCAATTGAACATGCGCATGAGTTGGATCAGCCATCTGCTAGCAGTGGTGGCGGGGGTATTGATCTGGCAGGCCATATGGAAGAGACCGGACAACGCTACGGTCAGTCCTTACAGTGAATCAAACCAAGTGGTTTCCCGTGATCCAGCGGAAGCAGAAGTGCTTTTGCGGTTGGGAGCGTTGCAGGTCCAAAATGATCCGCCAGCGAGTTCGGTCGAGGAAGTGAAGGAGCCGGAACCGAAGGTCGAGCAGTCATTTAGTCAGTATCTGCTGGAAATGCGGTCGGAAGATCAAGCGGACGCGGCGAAAGAACTGAAGGCCATGCTGAAACGTTCCGAGGAGTTTCGGATGGTAGAGGATCTTCGGGTGCCACTGATGGAGGCTTTGACAAAAGGAGATCCATCGAAGGCGGGGGTTGCGATCTTTATTGAGTGGTATCGCCGTGATCCGGTGGCGGCGATGAATGAACTGGCAGCACGTCCGTCGTGGTCACGCGACGTTCTATCAGAACAAGCGATGGTCCTGCATCTCACACCTGATGCTTTGTTGGATCAACTCTCCGCGCGAAACCGCTCCTCGGATTTCAGGGAAGCGATCATCGAAAGTTTGGCGGAGTATTGGGTGGACACGGATGATCTCCGCAGTTTATCGGCGGCTTATGACAAGGTAGGGGGAATCAAGGCAGACACGTTGATGGAAGAGTTTTTAGGCAATCGATGGGTGCCTCGTGATGGGGCGGTGGATTTGGCCTATGTTTCGTCAGGGATGAGTCAATCCTGCCGCAAGGCGTTTTTGACCAAGCTCTTGGATCTCAGTTCGAACGATCCTTCACGTGAGTGGACGAATGGAATCGCGGCACCATTGATGCGGGAGACACTTGGCGAGGAACAAGTCGCTGCGCTCCGGAAAGAAACCGCAGAGAGGGAAGCGAATCAACCGACTGGATCCAGCTGTGGTGGCGGTGGAGAAGAGGAATACAATCAGCCAGATCGAAAGCGGGTGGCAGAATTGATGGCTGAAATCACACCGAAAAATGAAAATGAAATGCTAGATGATGCGCTTGATCGGATGTTGCAACACGACCAAGATTATCTGGAACTTTTTGGGGCGGGAAAGCTATCTGCGGATGAAATTTTTAAGGCCATGATTTCGCAGATTCCGGGAAGTAAGGACCATGAGTTAGGATTGCAGCGGATGCTATATCAGAAGCTGGCAATTTGGAATCCGAAGGCTGCGGTGGAATGGGCGTCGGGGAATTTATCCGATGCGGATCTTTTATCGGTTACGATAAAATGGGATTTTAATCATACCGAGGCACGGGCATTGCGAATGCTTGATTTGATGGAAAATCTACCATTGAAATTCAAGGATGAAAGGTATGTGGGTTTTGCGCCTTTGCTCTTTTACCGCCGTCTGCAAGATTGGAAAACGCTTGATGCTGAAGCAACGAATCAAGCACTAAACCGCAGTCCAAAAGCAAAGGAGATTGCAGAAAAAATCACCAAGGAGCCATCCAGGGAGGACAGTTCAGAAGGTTCGTCTCTTCCGTCGGATGGAGAACCCTCATACTAAGAAGGAAAAAGATGAAAATGAGGAATTGGATGACCCATGGCGGCGCGGTATTGGCGGGGATTGCTTTTGCCGCTGCATTTTCTCATGCGATTCAACCGTCCAAGGCAATTAAGGAGAATGTGGATTCCACGGTGAATGTAACGGTTCGAAGAACTGCTAGGGAAGTTGTAATTCGTCCCCGTGACTTACTGCGCTCCCTGGTGAAGGTGCCGATGGAGAGGTCGGAGCGCGACAGTCTGAAAAGAGACATTTACCAAGATTGGGCGGAGCGTGACCCGCTTGGATTTTTGAATTACTTCGAGCATCGGCCATGGCCTGGCTACATTGCCGAGAATGGTCCGTTCGAAGTTCTCGCCAGGGCGCAGCCGGAGGAATTGCTAGCATACGCTCGACGGACTGGTTGCACTGAAGCGGCGGAAATTTTGGTGGGAAAAGGAGATCTCTACCGAGTGCTTGAGGTTCTGGGAGCCGATGGTTTAGCGCATTTGCCCGAGGATGTGCTGACTGATTTCGTGCGCCGGGGAGAGGCTGCAGATCCGCAATTTCATGAACGCTTGGCGGTGATCACCGACGCAGATGCGCGCAAGGAGGCCTTTCAAAGTGTGGCAAACCGGATGAAGGACGCCGGACGATTGGACGACTTGTTTGCGTTTGTCAGCCAAAATCCAGAGGCCTTCGAAGACAGCTCAATCGGGGAAAATTTCGCGGAGTTGTTGCTGCAAGATCCGCGCGAGTTGGTGCGGCTTGATGAGATGTCGGAGGCACTTCGCGTGGAGACAGCAAAGGCGATGATTTCCTCATTGGACGATGACGAAGTCAGCGAAGACGGACGGAGAGAAATTCTCACCAACTTGGCCTCTCGTGGTTTGATCAAGGGCTCTGGAATGGAAGTGTTAGAAATGATGGCGGAAAGGGCCGAGGACTTGTCGCCGGAAGTGCTTGAAGACTGGAAGACGTGGGCGATGGGTCTGCCACCCAATGAATGGATGCGGCCATTGCGGTTGGCTTCAGTGGTGATGTGGTCTTTTGGCAGTCGCGCCGGTCCGGAACAATGGGCGATATTGCCGCCCGGAGAAATGCGTGATGCAGCAGTGTTGGGTGCAGTGGCTTCTCTCATGCAACAGGAGAATCCGTCAGAGGCAAAGCAGCTTGCCGGACAGATCGAGGATGCGAAAATTCGAGCGAATTTCTTAAACTACTTGAAGCTCGCCGAAACGGGCGATGAGCCGGATGAGTTCGATCCCTTCGGCTTCGGAGAAACGGTTGAATCAGAGGACGAGTAAGGGTCCTGCTGGGTAGCCGATCAACCTAGAAGAGAAGATGGCGAACCACGGAATACACGGAATACACGGAAAATGAATCAGTTATATTATTTGTGTAGCTCCTCTTCTGGGTGTGGTTTGAATTTCTGAATTTAGGATCAAATCTGTTTGCGTGTTTCGGCGGTTAGACCGAGTAAGATGAAGATAATGAGAATACTCAGGGCGAGAAACTGCCTTGGTATGGTCGTGAGCATTTTGAACAATGCCTCCGCCAGAAACAACGTCGCAACACCATAACCGATTGCACAAACCAGCACAAAAATCGCCAGGCGTATGATGAAGAGTTGTTTCTTGATCAACCGCTTGATGAAGCGGTTGATGTCGCTTCCGTAAATCACCAGAAGTGTCGCAATCATGGACACTGCGATGTCATGTAGGTGCTGTCTCAAAAAGTGGGTGAGTTGATCCATAGCTGAAGTTTTAAGTTTTACGGCAAGACGAATACTGCAGTAGCCGTCGCGGGGAGGTCGAGGCGTTCTTCAAGGGATCGCCGGATGGCACCGGCGGTCCTGGAGATTTTTTTGGAGTGGAGAGGCTTGCCTTGGACGAAGACCGTCAATTCGCGATCCAGATCGAGCAGCGCGTCGGATAACAGGAGGGAGGTTCCTGCAGGCACTTCGCCATCCAGTCGGATGGATTGGCCGTCCACGGTGGCGGTAAGTTGTTGACCGGCTTTTGCGGCGGTTTTGTCGGGGATTTTCAGCCAATAGAAACGATCGTGGGTGATGTCGTCTTGAAACCAGATCACCTTTTTTGGCCAGGTATTCCGCTGGAATTGTGCCATCCATGGCAAGGCCTCGGCATCCTTGCGGTTCATCCAATGGCCAAGGCCTTCATACACTTTCGCTCGGTGGACATAGCCGTCGGGATCAGCTTTTTGCAGGGCTTGCATCTCGGCGATTTTGATAACGGCTGTTTCATTGCGTTTGAAGGCGGAATCGTTGGCTCCCATGTAGATGGCGAGGGGAATGTTCCGAAGTCCTAACAAAGATGATTCATTCGGATGGCCGGCCATCATGGCCGCAGCGGCAAAGCGATCCGCCATGCGTGGTGCGAGTTGCCATACGCCGTCGCCGCCGGCCGAGTAGCCCATCATATAGACTTTGTTAGGATTCACTCCGCGCAGAAGCACATAATCCTCGATCAGGCGTTGGAACATTGGATCGATGTGCCCTTCGTGCCAGAGATTCCAGGTGTTGGTAGGTGCCCGCGGCGCGATGTAGATGCCTTCGGCGGGTTCGTAGAGTTGGATCTGGTTGTTCCACTGGCCGTCATTTACGGCTGCGGGCGCGCCACCGCCGCCGTGCATGGAAATCCACAGGCTATGGCCGTCGGCTGGGGCTTCGCCGAAGGTTTTCTCAAGCCAGCGGAGGGTTTTTTCGTCATGCGTGATGATTTTTTTCTCGAACTCTGGCTTTCGTTCGATGGCGAGCCGCGTCATGCGATCGCCGCCTAACAGAGAAACAGCAGTTGCTGCATCCTGCTTGGAAAGCGGGGCTTGCAGGGCGGGGGCATCGTTCTTGCGCTCGGCAGTCGGGAGTGCCAGCCATGCATGTAGCGCAGATATTTCCGGAGAACATTCCTTCAATTCATCCCAGACGGCATCGACGGTGGAATCGCCGACATTCAATGGACCAAATGGCAATTCACGAGTGACGTTTTTCATCGTAAAAAACAAGCGGCCGCTCGCACCCGGTTTCATTTCAAATCGTGGCATGTCGTTGAGATCGGCCGTGCCGGCCTTCGTTTCGGCGGTGCCGCCAAAGCCGCCGTTTCCGTGGATCGCGCTAACTTTCGTGGCTATGCGAGCGCCATTTTTTTTCACAAACAAGCGCACGCCTAGGTTTGCCAAACCCGGGTTCTCCGTCGGTTTGGCATAACTCGCGGTGACGTTGACGGCAGCCACTTGGTTATTTTGCTGCGCCCAAACGAGGGGAAATGCCAAGCGTTCGCGTTTCCAGGAAGTTGCGTAAATCGCGTGCTTCGGATCATCGATTTTTGCTTGTGCGGCATCCTTGATAAACCATCCGCGGTTAAGGCCTTGCGGGTCGTATTCATCTGCTCCGGTGAAATGCCAGCCGTCATCCCAAATTTCCACCCACGTGTGGTTGCCGCTGCCATTCGACCAAATGGGCGTTCCCACAGCACGCGCGGGAATGCCGACTGCGCGGCAGGCATTCACTAGGATGATGGATAGGCCGGTGCAAGATGCCTTGCCGCTGGCGATGGATTCGTTAGGGCTTTGGTTGGCGGCTTTGCGGCCGGTGTTGTAATGGACGTTGATGAGTTTGAAAAACTCGCGGTTTAGAGCTTGGGCCGCTTCGCTTGCGGTTTTGGCATCCTTGACGAGCGGTCGGACTTTTTCGAGGAAATCCGCGCGCCACTCTTCCCGGGTTTCATCGAAGACGGCGTAGGGAAGCACGTCGTTGAGAAAAATGTCCTCCGGAACATGCTTGGCCCATGGGAATTCGCTGCGGGCTTGGAATGCGAGATCGAGATGGTTCGTTAGAAATTCCTTCGTGAGTGATTCGCGATCTCGGGCGGGCATGTGTTTCGCGAGGAAACTCGCTGCTTTAGTCCCTCCCGGGCCGTGTTTTTCTGTGGCCTTGGCGATAAATTCTTCGATTTGCCCGCCATAACAACAGGTCAGCAGCAACAGCACGGTCAATAGGCTCCTCATGAGTCGGATTTTAGACACGTGGGACGACTCCGCAACCAAATCTCGAAGATGAGGTGACTCGTCAATTGGACCACGGAATTCATTCCAACGTCTTTAGGGATTGGCTCGCTGTGACATTCGCTAGGCAGGGACCGTCTTTGCCTTCGGCCATGCGGGGTGCGCTTCGCGATTGAGTGGTGCCGCTAAGCGGCTGCGGCATTCCGAGCGGTCCGGTGCGTGGGTTGCGAATGATTGGTGAATGCATGGGCCGTCCGGCTTTATGATTCGCTATCCAATCATAGCTCACGCACCGGACCGCCCGGAGGATCGGTCCCTGCCGGGAAATGCTGCGGTTCATTCGCATGGCCTGAATCCTTAAAGGCATTGGAATTCATTCCGCGAGAAATATCATCGTGTGGGCTTACGGAATGAATTCCATTGTCTTTAAGGATTTGTGCGGAAGGGCGAAATGCGTTCGCACTGACCATGAGGTGACAATGGAAAGCGCTTCTCTCATCTTATGGGCTTTTCATGGGTATCGGCGGACATGTTCCGCCGATGCTTGAGGTCCTTCGCTTTTCATTCGCGGCAGCTTGGACTTGAATCCATAATTGCTGCGGAATGAATTCCGCGCTCCAGTAAGTCGTGACGTCAAAATGATGTTAGGCAAACGAGCATTATTTCATCCGGTTCAGTGCCTCCCTCACGGCGGTGGGGAGATTGACCGCTCCGTTGCCGCCGAGCAGGACGTCGATGGACTCTAGGCGTTGGATGAGGTCGCGGACTTCGTTTCTGGAAGCCGGACCGCCGGCGGCATCGCAAAAATGAGTGCGGCAGCCGAATGGGCGGCCGTCATAAATTTGGCATTTGCCGGTAATTGCATGTAGAAACGGACAACTGCCATCGGAGGGAGAGACGACTTCCTTGCGACCCGCCGCGCGCCATGCCTTCGCCGCAACATGGGCTTCGCCACGGGTCAGATAGGGCGTGTGACCGACAAGTCGGAAGCGACAGCAATCGGCGATGCCTGTGCAGTTGCGTTGGATCGGCCGCTGAGCCCATTCAGCGTAGATCGCACGGACTTCGCGTTCCGCAGCGACGAAATCGGGTTTTGATTTCATGTCCGGATCGTGCGGCTCAGGGAGCCAACGCCTTTTCAATGGAGGCGGTGATGGCAGGGCTTTCAGGCGTTTCTTTCGGCTCGAAACGGGCGGTCGCCTTGCCGTCCTTACCGATGAGAAACTTGCCGAAGTTCCATTTTACGTCGCCGGGAAACGCGCCGTCCTTGCCTGAAAGCGCCGCGTAGAGCGGATGTTGTTCCGGGCCTTTGACATGGATTTTTTCCATCAGCGGGAAGCTCACGGCGTAAGTCGATTTGCAGAATTCCTGGATCTCCTCAGCGGTTCCGGGTTCCTGACCGCCGAAGTCATTGCACGGGAAACCCAGCACGGTGAAACCTTTGGTTTCGTATTTCTCCTGCAAGACCTCAAGCAGCTTGTATTGCGGTGTCAGCCCGCACTTCGAGGCAGTGTTGACCACGAGCACCACCTTGCCCTTGTAATCCGCCAGTGAGGTGTCCTTGCCAGTGATGGTCTTGAAGGGAATCGTGCTGAGTTCGGCAGCATGGCCGGTGGAGAGGGCCAACGCAGCGAGCAGGCTGGTAGCAAAAAGTCTGACTAAGATGCGGTAATTGAGGATTTTCATGCACGGCAAACTAGCAAGCAAACAACTGTGTGCAAGGAGTGGAATCTTAAAGTTATTTAGCTAAATAACTAAATATAAGTTTTCATTTCAAAGAGTTTAGCAAAGATGAAAAAGGACACCGCAAGTCGACCCGGATAGGGGCTTGTCGGATTGACAGTCTCCCCTCCTGAGTCCATTTTTTAAAGCAGATGAAAACTCTCTTCACCCTCACCGTTTTTGCCGCCATGTTGCTTCAAAGCATCGGTTTTGCTGCGGAGGATAAAGTGGCCGGGCCGATCCAAGTCACCGTCAAATTGGACCGGGCTGAATACATGCACGGCGAACCTGGAGTTACCTATGTGATGGCACCCACCGGCAGACTCACCGCTACACTGACGGTCAAGAATGTCTCCCCGGCCGAGCAGAAGCTTACATTTAGTAGCGGTCAAAAGTATGACTTTGTGATCCGCGATGCCAAAGGGGGAGAAATCAAACGCTGGTCTGCAGATATGATGTTTACCCAAGCGTTTGCGGACCTGACCATGGCAGCGGGGCAGGAACATACCTACAAGGAGGTTATTAATTTAGGTGAACCCGGGAAACCCCTGCTTTTGGGCGGTTACACCCTCGAGGGAATATTCACCTGCAGCACGCCGCTCATCTCGGCTGCTGTCCCATTCAAAATCATCCCGACTCCGGCAAAATAATTTGCCAGTGAAGGCCGAAGGCTTTTCCACCATCGATCCGGGAAATTTGCGGAAGAGGGATTCACGCAAGGTGCTCCGCGCGGCAATTTTTGGTTATGTGCTTTGTCTTTGTGTTGCGAGAGGAGTTTCGTAACTCCTAATGTTCCTCAGGCTCAGTGTTAGTTGGCGACGATGTTGAAGATTTTACCGGGGATGAAGATGATCTTGCGGATGGTTTTGCCATCGAGTTGTTCGCTCACCTTGCTGCTGGCGAAGGCGGCGGTTTTGGCACCTTCTTCGTTGATGTCTTTGGAGACCATCAGGCGGTCGCGGAGTTTTCCGTTCACTTGGACGACGAGTTCGATTTGGGTGCGGACGAGGGCTTCGGGATCGTAAATGGGCCAGGTCGTTTCGCTGAGCATCGTGTTGCCGCCAAGGCGGGCGTTGATTTCTTCGGCGAGGTGCGGGGCGAAGGGATTAAGGACTGTTAGAAATTGGATGAATTCTTTCTTCGGCACGACCTCCGCCTGAGTGAAGGCGTTGGTGCAGATCATCATCTGCGAGATGGCGGTGTTGAAGCTGAGTTTCTCGATGTCTTCGCCGACCTTTTTCAAAGTCTCGTGGACGACGCGGAGAAGTTCCTTGTCGGCGCAGGGGACATTCTGAATTTTCGGAGAGTTATGATAGGAGCCGTCCGCTTGTTCATCGAATGCCACGCGCCAGACGCGGGCGAGGAAACGGGAAACGCCTTCGACGCCCTTCATCTGCCAGGGTTTCACTTGTTCGAGCGGGCCCATGAACATTTCGTAGAGGCGCAGCGCGTCGGCACCGTATTCGGAAACGACGTCGTCCGGGTTGACCACGTTGCCGCGGGATTTGGACATCTTCTGGCCGTCCTCGCCGAGGATGAGGCCTTGGTTGACGAGTTTTTGGAATGGCTCGGGCGTGGTGAGGTGGCCGAGGTCAAAGAGGACTTTGTGCCAGAACCGGGCGTAGAGCAGGTGGAGCACGGCGTGCTCGGTGCCGCCGACGTACAAGTCAACCATGCCGGGTTTGTCGCTAGTCCAATAAGATTCGGCTTCAGTGGAGATGAAACGTTTGGTGTTTCCTGGATCGCAGTAGCGGAGGTAGTACCAGCAGGAGCCGGCCCATTGCGGCATGGTGTTGGTTTCGCGGATGGATCCGTCGGGGAGGTTCACCCACTCGGTGGCCTTGGTGAGGATGGGCTCGGGAGAACCGGACGGTTTGTAGTCGTCGAGCGGCGGTGCGAGCAGCGGTAGTTCGCTTTCGGCAAGGGCTTGGTGTTTGCCGTCTTTCCAGATGATTGGAAACGGTTCGCCCCAGTAACGTTGGCGGGAGAAAAGCCAGTCGCGGAGTTTGTATTGGATGCGGCGCTTGCCGAGAGTGTTAGAATCCAGCCACTCGATCATTTTGGCCTTGGCTTCGATGGTGGGGAGACCGTCGAGGAAGCCGGAGTTGATGGCGATGCCGGGTTCGCACCAAGGGAGCGTGGGCGTCTCGCCCGCTTCTTCTTGGACTCCGCTCCACAAAGTATACTCTACATCCGTCAAATGCGCCTTCTCTGGATTCTCTCCAATGTATTTGAGCACCTTGCAAAAATGCCGCTCACTGCGGATCAACCGATCATAATACTCGGGTTGCCAAAACTTTCCTCCCTCACCGATGATCTTGCCGATCTGCTTCGAGGTGAAACTTTTCCACGAATGAAGGATATCTGCCATCTGATGTCCTTCTGCGGGGGAAAACAGAACATGCACATGGTTTGGCATAACCACGAACGCATGCAGGTGATAGCGCTCGCCGTCAAAATGTCTGAGCGCCTGCGAGACGATTTCACGGATCTCCGGACGATTGAGCACACAAGCGCCGGAACCTGCATCCAGCCATTCGTCGAGGCGGTCCGAGAACCGTTGATGATAGTCTTTCTCGGTTTCCTCGTTCCATGGCTTTGGATTGGTGTTGAGCCATGCATTGCGTTCTGTTTGCCACTGTTCAATTTTTTCTTTTGGTAGGCTGTCATCGAGACGCCAAGTGACAAAGCATGCGCTTTCACCCTGTTGCCAGTGGGGTAGTTTGTGAAGGGTGATGGAAACTTCTTGGGATTCGGAGAAGAAGCGGGCGAGACGCCCACGCTCCCCTTTTCCTACCACTGCCTTGATCGGAAGGTCAAATCTCGTGGCAAACTCGAAATCCCGTTCGTCATGGGCGGGCACAGACATGATCGCGCCGGTGCCGTAGCCCATCATGACGTAGTCGGCGATCCAGACGGGGATTTGGTCGTTGTTGACCGGATTGACGGCGTAGGCCCCGGTGGGGACACCGGACTTGTCTTTGTTGAGATCGCCGCGGTCCATGTCGGACTTGGAGGAGATGGATTTTTGATAGGTTTCGACGGCGGTTTTTTGTTCGATGCTGGTGATTTCCGCAACGAGGGGATGTTCGGGAGCGAGGACCATGTAGGTGGCGCCGAAGAGCGTGTCCGGACGCGTCGTGAAAACCGTGACCGTGTGGCCTTGGACATCGAAATCCACTTCCGCGCCTTCGCTGCGGCCGATCCAGTTTTTCTGGAGCATTTTGATGCCGTCCGGCCAGTCGAGTGTGTCGAGTTCGTCGATCAGTCGCTGGGCGTATTTCGTGATGCGCAGCATCCATTGGCGGAGCGGGCGGCGCTCGACGGTGTGGCCTTTGGATTTCCATTCTTCGACTTCCTCGTTGGCGAGGACGGTGCCGAGATCGGGCGACCACCAGACGGGCGTGTCGGCGACGAAGGCGAGGCGGACGTCGTCGATTTGGTCGCGGGTCCAGCCTTTGGCTTCGAGTTCACTAACCGGTTTGGCTTTGTTGGTTTCCTCGCAGAAATACGAGTTATAGATTTGCAGGAAGATCCACTGCGTCCAACGCACGTATTCCGGATCGGTGGTGGCGATTTCGCGGTCCCAATCGTAGGCGAATCCGAGCGACTTCAACTGGCGGCGGAAGGTTTCGATATTGGTGGCGGTGGTGATCGCCGGGTGTTGGCCGGTCTTGATGGCGTATTGTTCGGCGGGTAGGCCAAACGAATCGTAGCCCATCGGATGCAGCACGTTGTGGCCGGTCATGCGTTTGTAGCGGCCGATGATGTCGGTGGCGGTGTAGCCTTCCGGGTGGCCGACGTGGAGGCCCGCGCCGGACGGGTAGGGAAACATGTCGAGTACGTAGTATTTCGGCTTGGCGGAGTCGAAGTCCGCATCGCCCGGGCCGGGGGTGCGGAAGGTTTTCTCGGACTCCCAGCGTTGTTGCCATTGGGGCTCGAACTCGCGGAAGGGAAATGGTTTGCGTGCGTCGGACATGATCGGGAAAGGGCGCGGACTGTGGCCACGGGTCCCGGATTTGAAAAGAAAAACCCCTGTGCTCGAGTGCAAGGGGTTTTAAGGCAGCTCGCGGATGCGCAGATGGCGGAAATGGATTGGGGAGCCCTCGCTTTCGAGACAGAGGTAGCCTTGGGCCGGATCACAGTTGTTGCCGCCGGAGACTTCCTGGCCGTTCACCCATAGCCGCACTTCGCCGTTGATGGCGCGGATGTAGTAGTGGTTCCACTCGCCATGGCCTTTGCTAAGGAGTTTGCGAGGGAAGCTGCGTTCGTCGTTGGGGGAGGTTGGCGGGAAGGGAGTCATTTTCACCCGCACCGGAAACACGTCGCCGTTGGTGCCGAACCAGTCGGTGGGTTTTCCGGCGGCTTTCATCTGTTCGGTGAACGCGTGATCCAATACTTGGACTTCGATGCCGGCGGGTAGGCCGGGTTTGCCTTCCTTGGTGAGTTTTTCAATCGACTCCGGAGTTGCCCAGACGAAGACGCCCGAATTGCCGGCGGGTTTTTGGTGGCACCATTCGACGACCATCTCGAAGTTGCGGTAGATTTTTTGCGTCCGCATCACGCTCACCGGAGTGCCCGTGCAGATGAGCAGGTCGTCTTTCCAGGTCCAAGTGTCGTCGGCGCTGTTGACCTTGGTAAAGTCTTCGGCGGTCAGAGCGCGCCAGCCGGGCTGAGTGTCATCGATGATGGCTTGGATGGGCGTTTCGGCATGCAACAGACTGCCGAGTGCCGCCGCGCAGATGAATGAGGAGATGATTTTCATCAGCGGGAATGATTAGCCGTTGAGCGTCCAGCCATCACGGTAGGTGCGTTTGAGTAGGGCATTGGCATCGGCCTGATTGGTGATGAGTCCTTGCTTCGCATCGTATTCGAGCTTTGCGCCGACGCGGTGAGCGACCAGTCCGAGCAGCATTTGTTCGGCCAGTTGTGAATGGTATTCGAAATCGCAGCAGGTGGATTTGGATGGATCCTTGCAGGCATCGATCCAGTTCTGAGAGAACGATGGGATCGGTGGCAGCTGATCTTTTTTGGCACGAGGTTTGTAGTAGCTGAGGTCGGAGTCCTTGCCCGATGGGATGAGTAGGCGTTTCGTGTAGTCGGCAATGATGAACCCTTCGCTGCCTTTGAACATCGCGCCGTGGCCGATGATATCGAGGTCGATGAATGGCCGGGGTGAGCGCGGCAAAGCTCCGCCTTGGTACCAACTGACGCGGATCGGTCCGCGCCAATCGTTGGCCGGATGTTCGAAGTGGGTTTCGAGTTTAACCGGGGTGACTTCCGGGTTGAAGGGGTCGCCGGTGGCTTGGATCGAGGTTGGGGCGGTGGCGTCGATGTTGCTCCAAACGAGGTCCATCAAGTGGCTTCCCATGTCGCCGATTTGGCCGACGCCCCAGTCCGAGAACATGTTCCATTCCAGGCAGTTGGCCCCCGGGTTGCCGGCAAAATATTTTGGGCTGTATGGATGTTCCGGTGAGGGTCCAAGCCATTGGTCCCAGTGTAGGCCGGCGGGGGGGGGTGCCCTCGGCTTTGAAATACCCGTCGCGCGGGAGCTTGCGGTTGCCCCAAGCGATGGCGGATTGCAGGTCGCCGATCGCGCCGTCGCGGATCATTTCCTTGATCCTCGCATAGTTGTCTTGCGCGTGCATCTGGGTGCCGACCTGGCTGGCGAGTTTGCCTTTTTTGCTGAGCCAATTTTTGCGGAGCACGCGGGCTTCTTCGACACCGATGGCGCAGGGTTTTTCGCAATAGACGTGGAGGTCACGGTTGAGCGCCCAATTGGAAATGAAGGCGTGGTGGTGGTCGGCGGTGCAGATCACCACGGCATCTAGCCCCTTATGGTCGAGGCATTGGCGCCAGTCGATGTAGGTTTTGGCGTTCGGGAATTCTTTCAGCGCGTGTGCGAAATGGGCTTCGTTGATGTCGCAAAGGGCCACGACATTTTGCTCTGCCAGCCAGCCGTAGTGGGCTTTTGCGCGGCCCCAGACGCCGATCAGGGCGATGTTGAGCTTGTCATTGGGGGAACGAGTGCCCGCGATGACGCCGGAAGGGAGGATCGTGATACCGGTGCCGACAAGTGCCGTTTGAGTGAGGAAATTGCGTCGATTCATGGGATCCCGAGTGATGGTGAACTTGTGGTTTACGGCAGTGGGGTCGCCACTTTATCACCGCGATTCATTGGATTGGGGAAATGGGTTTTGCCGCGGGCATGAAAAACCCCGCAACGGATTGGGCCGATGCGGGGTGAGTTGGGATTTTACGAGACGGGGATCAATCGAGTTCCTTTTTCTCGAGCGCCTCGTCGAGGTGTTTGAGGAAGTCTTCGGTCTTGGGAAACTGGGAGGCGAAGAAGCGGGTGAATTCCTTGCCGTCCGCGCCGAGAAGGATCACCGTCGGGAAACCTTCGATCTTGTATTGCTCGGCGAGCGGCTGGTTTTTCTCCTTCAATTCTTTATCGCCCTTCGGAAAATCCAACTCGACGAGGATGAACTTTTTCGACGCAGCGGTGACGAATTCTTTTTTGGAGAACACATTCTTGCGCATCGCGATGCACGGCGGGCACCAGTCCGAGCCGGTGAATTCGACGAGCACGGATTTGTTTTCGGCTTTGGCCTTCTCGAGGGCCTTGTCGAGGTCAGTGGACCAACCTTCGAGTGTATTTCCAAAGGCGGAGGCGGAAAGGGCGGCGACCCCGATGGTAAGTGAGGCGAGCCAGGTAATTGCTTTCATCATGGGAATAAGCGTCTTCTGGGGAGGATTTATTCAAAAAAATTAGCCAGCTTGGCTAATTTCAGCTAGTCGGAGGAATGCCGCTATTGCCGAGACTCATCATCGCCACACGAAATGCTCACAAGACCGCGGAGATCCGAGCGATGATTGGAGAGCGATTCGAAGTGCTGGATGTGACCGCATTTCCCGAGTGCCCGGAAATAGAGGAAACCGGCACGACTTTTTTAGAAAACGCGCGTCTCAAGGCGGAAGGGATCAGCTGCGTGGTTGAGGGCTGGGTGCTCTCGGATGATTCAGGTTTGGAGGTGGACGCGCTGGACGGCGCGCCCGGAGTGTGGTCGTCGAGTTTTGGTGGGGAGGAGGGAAATCACGCAAAGAACAACGCTCGTTTGATCGAGGAAATGGCCGGCAAAACCGAGCGTCGCGCTCGGTTTCAATGCACCATGGTATTGGCCCGGAATGGCTGCACACAGGCGGATTTCCGCGGCACTGTGGAAGGCCGGATCATCGGCGCGCCGCGTGGCGGACATGGTTTTGGCTACGATCCGCTCTTCATTCCGGATGGCTATGAGGAAACTTTCAGCCAATTGGCCGATGGGGTGAAGGGCCGGTTGAGTCATCGGTCCAGGGCACTTGCCAAGGCTGTCGAATACTTGCAAAGCTCTGATAATGAGTCATGAGTGGCGATTTTCCAATGGATTTCGCCGCCGCTCAGCGGTTGGGCTTTCAGCGATATGAGCCGGTTTGCAAGCCAGAAGCTGGAATGCCCCCAAGGGGCCTGCAAAGTCCATAAAATTTGGGATTGCGGAGGTGGATCAAGAATCCTTATTCTGCTGCGACGCATTTTTTCAAAGTCTCGGTTTTTTTTCAAAAATTCACTTTTTAACCCATGGCCAACGTTTTCGGAATACTCACCACGTTCGTTCTGCTCATCGCGGGATTCGTCGCCTACAAAAACCAGGCTGCCTATCAATTTGAAATCGATAGTCGGAATAAACGACAGGCAGAACTTGTGGTTAACCAAGACCGTCTGAAGACCGCGCAAGAAGCCTTGGCTGCGACCATCGCAGAACGCACCGAGGTCGATGCGGAGGTCGTCAAGAAGACCGAAGAGGAAGGTGTGCAGCAGAAGATCAATGCGGAGACGAAGTCCGACTTTGAGCGCAAAACCTCCGAAACCGCAGCCAACAAGGTAAAACTCGACGAAATCCGCGAGAAAACCGCGAAGGTGGGAGACCTCAAGGAACTCGCCCCGAAAATGCGCGCCTTGAAATCTGAGCTTGAGGAACTTTCCGTGTTAATCTCTAACACGGAAAAGACGAATGAGGAACTCACCGTGACGAACACCGAGACGGAATCTCAAGTCAACGCGATGAAGAAAAAATTTGAGACGATCAGCAATAGCCAATCGCTGCCGATACTTAAGACCCAAATTCGTGCGATTTATCCGACATGGGGATTTGTAACCCTCGGCGCTGGCAACACCGGCGGTGTCGTTCCCAGTTCGACACTTGATGTGGTGCGTGATGGCACGACCATTGCCAAGCTGCTGGTGACGGCAGTGGAAAGGAACTCCGCTTCCGCCAGCATCATCCCGGATTCGATCAGTAAGGACGTGACCCTGATGATCGGTGACCGCGTCATCCCGGCACAGAATGCCGCCCGGAACTGAGCAACTGGAAATATTTCATTAGATTTCAATAAACTCCATGAAAGCCATTCTCTACATTGTAGCCCTCCTCGTTGCAGGTGGTGCTTGTTATTTTTCCCTCGAACATGCTAGAAAATTTGAGGAGCTGCAAGTGGTCCGTCTAAAGACGATCAAAGAACGCGATGCGGTTTTGGCAAATGCATATGTGAAGGAAAAAGAGCTCAAGGATGAGAAGGCGGTGCTTGTCACCTCCAAAGAGTCGCGTGAAGTATTGACGCAAAGCATTGAAGCGCTCAAGTCCACCGCTAAAATCCTGGAACGCGACCTCGCGGAAGTGAACAACACTCTGGATGGGCAGAAGCAGGAATTTGCGGAACTCGAAAAAACCCTCGAAGAGATCAACAGTATCCTTAAAGGTCTTGGTGGAGATGTGAATCTCGACAACCTGCACGAAAAAATCGAACAGATCGAAGAGGATAAAAAAGCACGCGTCGTCAAACTCGACGAGTTGCAACAATTAATGGAAGACAAGCAAAAGCTGCTTGCGAACACACGTGCTGAACTTGATCGTTTCAACAAGCGCGATATGGAGCGCAGCGTCCGCATTCACCGCAGTTCCATGGAGGCAGTGATTACTGCCGTGAATCAGGATTGGGGTTTCTTGGTGATCGGAGCAGGCTCAAACTCGGGATTTACACCGCAAACGGGTTTGATCGTCCAGCGCGACGGCCGTTTGATCGGACGGATTGTTCCGTCCGCCATTGGGCCGACTCAAACGGTTGCGGAGATCGATTTTAAGAGTCTGGCTCCTGGTGTACGCCTGCAACGCGGTGACCGCGTGATGCTGGCGACGCCTGTGACAAATTAATCATCCCAAATACCATTTATCATCTCCGCGAGCTTACATGTTTTGGAGCTTGTTATATACTAACACCATGAAAATCAATGTTTGCCTTTTGATTGCCGCCCTCATCACGGGATTTGTTTTCTCGTCCTGTGCCAAAGAGCCCGAAAAGAAACCCGTGGGTCCGGTTTCCGACACTAGCAGCATTCCTTGGAACATACCGGTGGCAGGTCAAGGCCAGGGGCAGTTCGGCATGATGCCGCAGAACCAATACCGCAGATAGCGGGTTCGCCGGGCTTCAATCCCGGTGATAGGGTGAGCCGCTCTTCATGGCGGCCACTCGGTAAAGTTGTTCCAATAGAACCAGCAGGGCGAGTTCATGCTGCAGCGTGAAGGGGGAAAGAGTGAGCAGCAGATCGGCCTCGGAGCGAAGTGTGTCATTGTGGCCATCCGCCGCACCGATCAGGAAGGCAACGGTTTTCACATCGCCGCGCATGGTGAGGGAATCCATGGTCGCTGCAAACGCGCGGGTGCTGAGTTGCTCGCCGCGTTCGTCCATGGCGATGCGGTAACATCCCTGCGAGCGCTCTAACAATCGGCTGGAAACTTCGTCGCGTGTTCCGGCCTTAACGGTGATGAGTTCATATCCGCCAAAGCGTGAAAGTCGTTTCAAATATTCTTCGGTGCCCAGCCTGGCATAGGCGAGCGCGGGTTTTCCGGCGACGATCAAGCGGATGTGCATGAGGCGGATCAAAGCTTGCCTGATTCCTGAAGCTCAGCCAACGTCAATTCCACATGAAGCCCAGTTTCATTTTCTCAGCAATCGTTGTTCTCTGCGGTGCCTGCCATTCCGGCCTTGGTCCGGTTGTTCCCAAAACTCCGGTAGAGCGGAAAATGATCGGGTTGCTGGAGAAATTCGATCGTTGGGATTATGATGGTGATGGTGAGCTTGACGATAAAGAGCTCGCCGCAGGACTCAAAGAGAGGGGCATCAAAACTTCCGCCCGTGATGTGATTGGTTTTTACGACACAAACGGCAACAAAAAGATTTCATTGCGTGAGGCCCAAGCAGGGTACCATCGCGCCGATGAGTTGGGCAAAAAAACTCAGGGATGATTTTACGTGCGATGAATTCCATTTACGAATCCGACAAACTCCTCGCTGAGTATTTGTTATTTCACTTCGGCACGGCGGATGAAATTTTGCCGCAGTCTCGGACATGGCCGGCAGGCATGCGTGAGGCCCTTGAGTTTCCGGTTCGCACGGTGGCGCATTTTTCGCCGGGCCGCGTTGCCACGGGTTTGGATCTTGGTTGTGCCGTCGGCCGATCGGCTTTTGAAATGTCCCGCAGCTGTGGACATGTGACAGGCGTGGATTTTTCCCACGCCTTCGTCCGCGCCGCCGAGGCATTGAGGGCTGGCGGGAGCTTGGCCTATGAGCGCAGTGAGGAAGCCAGCATACGGACGGGTCTAAGCGCACGGCGGCCGGCTGGCGTGGCTGGCGAAAAGCTGTATTTTATACAAGGCGATGCAATGAATCTACCGTCTGATCTCGGAGTGTTCGATCGTGTGCATGCCGCCAATCTTCTTTGCCGGCTGCCTGAGCCGAAGCGGCTGTTAGAACGGCTGCCTTCGTTGGTGAAATCCGGCGGCGAGTTGGTCTTGGCGACACCCTGCACGTGGTTGGAGGAATTCACGCCTCCGGAAAACTGGCCGACTGCTGGAACCTTTGAATGGTTAGTTGAAATGCTGACGCCGGATTTTGAGCTTATCAGTCAAGCGGAGGAGCCATTTTTGATTCGTGAAACCGCGCGTAAATTCCAGTGGACGAGTTCGCTGGTAACGGTTTGGCGGCGTGCTGGGTGACGGTTCAAGGAGAGGCGATGCATGATAGCCTTGACCGTGACATGACAGTGGGCCGGGCTTCGCTCACCTCATTGGCTTTTCATGAGCATCGGCGGACACGTTCCGCCGCTCCTTGAAGACATTGGATTAAGGGCGGAGCAAAGGGGCGCGCTTGGATGGCGTGATGTGGGGAGGTTTCAGATAGAGAGGCTGTGGGATTTGGGCGCTCCATGCAGCGCGTGTTTCCGGGCCTGCCGCGACCCAGGTTTTCCACAAGCGTCCGGCATCGGGAAACTCCTGGATCACCGCGGCGGCGAGCGTTTCAGGCAGCGGGAAACGATCTGTGGCTTCGAAGCAAAACACCGTGTAGCGATTCGCGACTGCTGTTGAGATCAAGTCCGCAAGTTCGTTAGCATCGCAGAGTGCGGGTTCGGTCACGAGATTAGAATGTTCCATCCGCGCCCACCAAAAACTCCCGCGGCGCGCATCACCGATGGCAAGACATGGTGCGCCTCCATCCGCTGAGGGAACCGCGAGAATGGATGGCACGGCGACGGCCGGACAGCCGAGTGCGATGGCCACGCCTTGGGCTGCTGCGATCCCGACGCGCGTGCCGCTATAACTTCCCGGCCCGCTGCCGACCAAAACCAGGCCGATTTGCTCCCGATTTTCACCCTGCATCAACTCGGACAAAGGTTCGAACAACATTGCGTTGTGGTTCCGGTCGCTGGAAAATTCTCGCTGTGCCAAAATCCCGGCCGAGCCGGCAAGCACCAGCGAGGCGTGCGGAGTGGAGGTTTCAAAAACGAGCGATAATGCGCCGGACATGCGTGAATCCTAGTGCCCGATTTCTCAGGCTGCGAGACCGGTTTGCGAGGAATATCCTAGCCCCACCATTCCGGCTCGTTGCCTAGTTTCCATTTAATATTGCAGCCGCTGCTGGGGGATGGTCGGGTCGGTGGGGGTTCTCCTGTGAGCATGCGGCGGGCCGCTTCGCGGAGATCACCGCCATTCGCCGTATGGCCGCTGTGTGGGCGTGTAGCGTCGAATTGGCCGGTGTAGAACAAGCGGTTTTGGGCATCGATGAGGAAAAAATCCGGAGTGCAGGCGGCTCCAAATGACTTGGCGACTTCTTGTGACTCATCGATCAAGTAAGGGAAATCCCAGCTATAATTTGCCGCGAAGGATTTCATCAATTCCGGCGCATCCTGTGGATATCGCGTGGTGTCATTGGAATTGATCGCCACGGTATGAATGTCTTGGGTGAAGAATTCGCGGGAGAGGTTTCCCAACGCATCGGCGAGGTGGAGCACGTAGGGGCAATGATTGCAGGCGAATACAACCAGCAACCCGCGTGGTCCGGCGGCA